>JAEMPM010000013.1 GCA_022759285.1 Thermocrinis sp. | reverse complement strand
ATTCTCTGATTATCTCCTTCAACCTAACAAGTTTAACTCAGAAAGGTTTATTACGCTATCTCTTTCAAACTGGTCCCGTTGATATGGGTAATCTTTCCTGTAATGACACCCTCTTGATTCCCTTCTTTGCAGACTTGCCCACAGGGTAGCCAAGGCGGTTATGCTTATATCAAAGAGTTGTCTGTTTTGAGGTGTTCTTTCCCACTCTCTCCAATCTTTAATCCAATCCAAAAGCTTTTCTAAGCCTTCCTTTAAGCTTTCCTCTTCCCTTTCAATTCCGCAGTGCTCCCACATTAGCCTCTTTAGATCCTCAAAAGTGTACTTAGGCTGGCGGTTTCCTTGGGAGGAGTTTTTGAAATGTCCCTTTGAGCCTTTGATGTGTTTTCTGTCTTGGTATATTCGGTAGGCGGTTCTGTAGCCAAAGACCAAACCCTCCAAAAGGGAGTTGGACGCTAAGCGGTTTGCCCCATGCACACCAGTGCAGGCACACTCTCCAACCGCGTAAAGCCCCCAAAGGGCGGTTTGTCCGTAGGTGGACACTTCCAAGCCTCCTATGTAATAGTGAGCACCAGGTACTACGGGCACGGGCTCTTTATATGGATCAATGTTCCTTTTTAAAAGCTCAGAGTATATGACCGGAAACCTCTCCTTTAGGTCTATGCCTTTTTTTGCAATGGGTCTGAGGTCAAGGAAGACCTTTTCCCCTTCTTTTAGCTTTGAGTATATTGCCCTTGCCACCTGGTCCCTTGGCAGCAGCTCATCCACAAAACGCTCACCTTTGCTATCTATAAGAATTGCTCCTTCCCCTCTTACCGCTTCGGAGATGAGAAAGGATGTACCCTCCAAGAGAGTAGGATGAAACTGCACAAACTCTGGGTTCTTTATTGGAACGCCTTTCCTGAAAGCTATACCTATGCCATCACCTTTCACATGTCCGGAGGAATGTAAAAACATAGAGCCTGCACCGCCCACCGCAAGCACCAAAAGGTTGGTCCTCAAAACTTTAAGGCTTCCCTTTTCGTAGATCAAAGCACCCTCCACACACTCATTCCCCAAGATCTCCTGAAGTTCCCCCTCTATTATCCTTATTTCCCTCTCCTTTACTCTGTTCCAAAGAGTGGTGTATATTGCCTTCCCTGTGTAGTCCTTTACCTTTAAAACCCTTGGGAAAGAGTGTCCCCCTTCTAGGGTAGGCTCTGGATCAAAGACTACACCCCATCTTTCAAGATCTGCCACTCTTTGAATACCCTCCTCCACCATAATAAGCAAAGCCTTAGGGTTGCAAAGACCTCTCCCTGCCTTCAGGGTGTCCATGAAATGCAACGATGGGCTGTCCTGTGGATGTACCGCACAGGCTATACCGCCTTGAGAGTAAAAGGTGTTTCCTATACCCCTGGTCAGCAGGGTGGGCTTTAGTCCAAGCTCAGAGAGAACTAAGGCACAGGTAAGCCCACCTATACCACTTCCCACAATGAGGACTTCAACCTCTTCCTCTGGCAATAGGGCGGTATCAAATGTGAGAAAATGCATGAGAAACCGCTTTTAGTATAACATCCGTAAGCCTTTCTGGGTCGTGCCTTATAAAGTCTTCATTTTCTCCTATAAGGTCTTCTGCGTAGACGGTAATCCTCTCCCTGGCGATCTTTGCCACATCAGGAATTACTGGTTCCTGCCCCTGGTCCATGTATCTCCTCAAAAGGTTATCGGATGGCATCTTTGTGTTTACGATGGCTATATCTATCTTTGAAAGACCCGTTGCGGTCAAAAAGCCCTTTATATGGTCGTAGGCAGTGTAGCCATCCGTCTCTCCCGGCTGGGTCATGGCATTTACCACAAAAACCTTGAGGGCTGGAGAGGTTTCCACCGCAGACTTTATGTCCTTTATGAGCAAATTGGGAACTACGCTAGTGTAAAGACTGCCGGGACCAAAGATTATAAAGTCCGCACTTTGAAGCTTTGCTATGGCATCTATGGGAGGCTTGGCATCCTCAGGCTCAATCCAAATCCGAACTATCTTGGCCTTACTACTTTTTCCGTATTCGGTTATGCTTTCCTCTCCTTCGACCACCTTTCCATCGGAAAACTCCGCCCAAAGATTAATACTTTCCGTGGTAGCAGGTATGATCTCCCCTTTTGTTCTGAGTATTTGAGATGCCAGGTTTATGGCAGACAGAAAGCTTCCTGTTATATCCGTCAGTGCAACAAGAAAGAGGTTTCCAAAGGAATGTCCCTCAAGCTCTCCCCCCTTGAACCTATACTGAAAGAGCTTTTGGAGGATCTCTTCCGTTTCCGAAAGGGCAACTAAGCAATTTCTTATATCCCCTGGTGCGGGTATATGATAAGCCTTTCTTAACCTTCCTGTGCTACCTCCACTATCTGCTACCGTTACTATTGCAGATAGCTCTTTTATCCGATTACCTACTTCCTTTTTCAAACCTCTAAGAAGGTTTGAAAGCCCCGTTCCTCCACCCACGCATACTACTTTCATA
>JAEMPM010000048.1 GCA_022759285.1 Thermocrinis sp. | reverse complement strand
GGCTGAAGGTAAATCCCCCACTCTTCTGCCAAAAAGTCCTATCAATAAAAAGGCAGTAAGGGGAGATAGAATAATCAACAGCGCTTCCATATCAGTCTCTTAGTTGGGTTATTTCAAAGGAACTTTCATAACCTCTCAAGCGGAATATGGCTACCACCAAGCCTAAACCTATCGCCACCTCCGCTGCAGCTACGGTAAGCACAAAGAGGGCAAAAACTTGCCCCTCTACACCACCAACCATTTTGTCCATACTAACAAGTCCTAAATTCACACCGTTCAGCATTAGCTCCGTGCTCACCAAAAGGGTTATAAGGTTTTTCCTTATGATAACACCAAAAAGCCCAGAGAGGAATAAAAAAATGCTTATAAGAATGTAAGCGATCTCTATTCTCACTCCTCTTTCCTCCCGAGAAGGATGGCCCCTATCATTGCAGTTAAAAGTATAACGGAAGCCACCTCAAAAGGAAAGAGATAATTGGTAAATAGGGTTTTGCCTACGCTTTGAATGTTACCCTCCCTTATAACCCTCCCAGAAACTGCAAAGCTTCCTTTCAACACCATGTATGCAATGGTAAGGAAGGAGATCAGCAAAAAGGGCACTGCCAAGAGGGCTTCTCTTTTGTAAATGCCTTCAAATTTCTTTACCTTTTCCCACGGAATGGTGGTTATAACCAGAACATAAAAGACGATTATGGCAACCGCGTATATTATGAGTTGCAAACCCGCCAAAAGCTCCGCCCCAAGGTGCAAAAAGATGCCCGCTATAGCCAATATAACCGATAAGAAGGCAAGGATCACATGCACAGGGTTTTTCAGGAAAAGGGTACCAAAGACTGACACCAAAAGCCAAATACTTAGAAAGCCAAAAATCAGCCATTCCACTCTATCTTCCCCCAAAGGCGTTCTCTGTGTTCGTCGTCAATCCAAATTCTGTCCGGTTCGTTGCCCCTCCTCTTTTTCCAGTCTATGGCGTTTTCTTCCAGCTTGTCCATCTTAAAGACAGCCGATCTACGAGAGTATCCTGCCAGTTCATAAAGGTCCGTCATGGTAAGACAACCTACCGGACAGGCATCCACACACAAACCACAGAAAAGACAATTCAGTAAGTTCATTTCAAAACGTACCACCTTTTTTGTACCGTCGGGCATTTGCACCGCTTCTATTCTAAACAGGGTGGGCATAGGACAGGCAGTCTGACACATATAACAGGCAACACATCTGCTTTTGCCCTTCTCAAAGCTCATGAATTTTTCTATAGCTCTTAGGGAGTCTGGTTCTGTGCCATCCCAGACAAGATGTCCGTGGGCTCCCCTATAGCGCTTTGGGGGTGTGAGCTTTTCCACCGGATAGTTGGTGGTTATAGGCCTTCGGAGAAGGTTCTTAAGGGTAACCGAAAGCCCCTTTATGAAATCCAAAAAAAGCACAGTTTCTATTATGTTCAGAAAAGCTCTCCTGGCTACCTTTCTTATAGCCATAGCGGGTTTAGTATTTTATATCATTTGCGGTCTGTTGCAAAAGTTTATGAGGTAAATCATGTTTAAGTTGTGCTAGACTAAAATTGATGAAGGACAAGATGCTTGAGACTCTCAGAAAAATGAAAGACTTAAAGATCTTGGTGGTAGGGGATGTTATGCTTGATCGTTATATTTTTGGGAAGGTAGAAAGGATCTCGCCTGAAGCACCGGTTCCGGTGGTGGAAGTGGAAAGGGAAGAGTTCCGTTTAGGCGGTGCGTCAAATGTGGCAAACAATTTGGCTAACTTGGGTGTAAAAACTTACCTGGCAGGCGTGGTGGGAGCAGACTATGGACGACACATACTAAAGGGACTTATGAAGTCTGCGGGCATAGAGGACCTAACGGTGGAGGATCCCCAAAGACCAACCACAGAGAAGGCGAGAGTAGTTTCTATGTCCCAACAACTTTTACGTATAGATTGGGAAGACAAAAGACCTATAGGAGGGAGAGTTTTAAAGGAACTCCTTGAAAGGCTTGATGTAGACGTGGATGGGGTTATAGTCTCGGACTATGCCAAAGGGGTTGTATGCCAGCAGTTGATGGATAGAATAAAAGAAAAAAAAGTCTTTGTTTCCATAGACCCAAGACCTGTTAATAAGCATCTTTACTTTGGTGCTGACCTCATGACCCCCAACGAGAAGGAAGCAAAGCAGATGGGCGGAGACAGACCGGTGGAAACGCTCGGATGGAAGCTAAAAGAGGAGCTTGGACTGAAGACTTTGGTTATAACCTTAGGTGCAAAGGGCATGTCCCTCTTTGATAGAGAATACTTTCATTTTCCTGCAAAGGCAAAGCAGGTTTATGATGTTTCGGGTGCAGGAGACACCGCAGTGGCAGTACTTACCTCTGCTTACATAATCACAAAAGATTGGCATATTGCTTGTGAGCTTGCAAACCTATGCGCAGGCATAGTGGTAGGAAAGTTGGGAACCACTCCTATAACTTTGGAGGAGGTTATAAAGGAAATTGAAGAAG
>JAEMPM010000107.1 GCA_022759285.1 Thermocrinis sp. | reverse complement strand
CAGCTTTTAGTTCAGAGCTTTTTGGGTGCCAACGACCTGCAAAACGCCTTAAGGGTGCTTGAGGAGGCGGTTAGAAGATTCCCCAAAAATCCCAAGTGGTGGGAGCTATATGGACAGGTGCTAATTTGGAACAATATGGGAGCCAAAGCGGGGGAAGTTTTTTATGAAGGTTACAAAAACACAAAAAACAAAGAGCTTGCCAAAAAAGCTTTTGAAATCTCTCTTGCCTTTAAGAGGATAGATATTGCCAAGGAACTTATGGAAGTAGTTTCCGCGCCTCCCAATGTAAAGGTCTATATCTACGATCAATTGGGGGATGTGGAAGGACTTTTAAAGCTTTTATACACTCTAAAAACCAAAGACATGCTTTTAATGAGAGCACAAATACTCAACGCGTTGGGAAGAAAAAAAGAAGCAGAGGAAACTATTAATGAATATATAAAACTATACGGAGAGGATGAAAAAAGCGTGCTTCTTTTGGCAAACATCTATTATTCGAGCAGGGAGTTTGAACGAGCCCTAAAGGTTTTAAAGGACTTTTTGCCAAATGCCAAAGAGGATAATGTGGAATTTTACAGAACCCTAAGTAACCTTGCCTGGATGCTACAAGATTACGATACCACAGCTTTAGCTTCCGAACAGTTAATTAAACTTTCTAAGTGTGAGGTGGCGGATTACATCAGACTATCCGAAATATACTTTAGGAAAGGTTCAAAAAAAGCGGTTTCCCTTGCGCTGGAAGGCTACAAAAAGTTTGAGGATTTAACACTCTTGAAAACCGCCTTTTACTATTCCTACGCTTTGGGATTATACGATCAAACCGTTGCCATCTTTAAAGACTACAGAGACAAGCTACAGGATGACGCAAATACTGTGTTTTCCTATTTGCTTGCTCTACAACAGCTTGGTAAAAAGGAAGAAGCCCTTGAAGAGTTGGAAAAAATTTTGGCAAAGGCTAAAGCTCCCGAGCTTGTCTCCTTCTATATCTACTCTTTGGTGGAAGCTCAACAGGTGGAAAAGCTAAAAAGTGCTCTAAAGGAATATGAAGCATATACAAGGAATCCTTCAGTAGCCCAAGCTTATGCAGTAGCGTACATATTTTTACAGCAAGGCCAAACTGCCCTCAGCTATTACAAACTATCTGGTTCCAAGGATCCATTACTCTATGCCGACATTATTAACGTGATGGGTATGGAGGAGGAAGCCAAAGCTATAAAGCTAAAAGCATACAGAGAGCTAACAAGCGATGGATTACCTCTGGATGACCTTGAGAAATTAAGGTTATACCTCTCTTTGGCTATGGAGTTTGAAAATCCGGAGCTCTTTGAAAGAAAACTCCAAAGGGCGAAGGGAGTTCTCTCTGATGCAGTTTGGAAAGATATATATTTTGCCTACCTCTTTTCAAAAGAGCAAAAGGAGAAGGCAATTCTACAGCAGAGGTTATACAAGTACCCACTAAAGCCTTGGATGTGGCTGAATTTAGCCCTGTGGCAGGACGATAGGTATCTGGCACTGCAACTCTTAGAAAGTAATCCAGAAGTCCTTCCCATAAGGGACAGGGTAGAAGCCTTAAAGCAAGTAGGTCAGCCAAGGAAAGCCTTAGAGCTTGCCTTTAAGGGTCTGGAGGAAAACCCATATGACTACCAACTTTACAAACAGTTCAGAGATTTGGCGGAACAGGAATCAAACAAAGTAAGCTTGGAGGTATCTCACCAAAAGAGAGACGCTTACGGACAGTTTGTTGAAGAGCTGGAGGCGGAAACTAAATTGGGAGATACCAATTACTCCGTTGGGTTTAGGTCTTCCACCTTTCAACCCACACATAAAGATGATCAAGTCATAAGACAAAAGGTAGGGGGTTATCAAGCAGAGCTTTACCTCAGTAGGCGGTTTGATAGGGGATACATTGGCTTTGGAATAGGGCAATTGGAAAGGATCAGATCGGTAACGAATTTCCGTCTCTTTGGAGAGTCCTACCTATTTAGCGGATTATCAGCGGACCTTGAGGTTGGATACAGACAGCCTAGCACAGAAAGCCTTTACCTTGAGCTTGGCGGTTTAAAAAACTACGCTAAGCTTAGTCTAACATTTACTCCTTACAGTAGGCTTAGCTTTTACTCCAGCGTAGAGTTAAGTGCGTTTTATTCACAAGATATAAAAAGGTTAGGAACAGGCTTTTATATGTACAATCAAGCTCAGTATAAACTAAGGTTTGGCTATCCAGACTACACACTAAGGGTGTTCTATAGCTATGGTAATTACAAGGAAGAAGCGGGTAGCAAAGGAGTTATAGATCAGCTTTCTCCTTTTACCACTTTTAGGGTGCTACCAGAGAACTACTATACCATTGGTCTGGGATTTTCTTTTGGTTTTGAACACAAAGACTCATACACACGCTTTTGGAGACCCTTTTTTGATGCAAGCTTAGCATACAATTCCCTTGGTAGTTTGGGTATATCCACGGAAGTAGGTTTGGGTGGTGCGGTTTTTGGTAACGACAATCTATCCTTGGGACTATCCTTCGTAAAGAA
>JAEMPM010000072.1 GCA_022759285.1 Thermocrinis sp. | reverse complement strand
GGGTATTTGGTATGCCTTATGCGTTATGCGGTATTTGGTAAATTTTGCGATAAAAATGAATGGTGGAGAAAGCAAAGGGTAAGTTAAAAAAGGGGGAAGGGGGAAGGAGGGGTAAGGAGGGTTTTTAGTTGATTAGTTTATCAAGGTCTTGTTCTGTGGGCACGCCCATGTGGATTTTACCGTTCATGCCTATGAAGGTGGGGGTTCCTCCGATGCCGTATTTTGCTGCGAGATTGAGGTTGCTTTCAATTTTTTTCTTTCCTGCGTCGCATTGGTTATTGGAGGTGTATCCGTTTTTATAGTCTTGCCAGCCTTTTTTGTCGCAAAGCAGGGCTACAGCTTTTCCGAAAGCTTGTGGGTGGATGGGGATGGGGATAAGGATTACTCGGACTTCTACACCTTTTTCGTTAGCCCATTTTTCCACGATGGCTTCAGACCTTTTACAGAATGGGCAATCTGGGTCGGTAAAGAGGTAGATATACTTTTGGGAGCCTACTTTACCGAAGACAAAATCTGTTTGGCTTTGGAGTTCTTTAAGAAGGTCTTGGCTTATTTTCATGAGTTCCTGTTGGCGGGCTCTGGTGAGGTTTTGTTTGCTGGTGAGGTCTATGAGGTTTCCTGCAAGCACATATTTGCCATCTTTGTTTGTGTAGAGGATAATAGGTTGGGCTCCGACTTTTAGGACTACCTCACAGACCCCGGGCATTTGCTTTAGTTCTTGAATGCTTTCCACCTCAAACTGTCCAGGGATAAAGTCCTTGAGGTGGGCTTTTAGGTTGTCTTTGGTTGGACAACCGCTTAAAGTGTGGCATCCTACAAGCAAAGGGCTCCAAATTAGGGCTAAAACTAACTTCTTCCTCATGGGAATAATTATAGCAAAATTTACCTACTTTCCCTTTTCTTTTTCCTTGATAACTCGTTCTGCGAGTTTTACCGCTTCCAGTTCTATTTGTTTGAGGAGTTCTTTGTTTATGAGTTTGCCCGCTGTGGCTATTATGTGGGAGGTTTCTGCTTTTTTGAGGCGGGCATCGTTTTTGTTCAAGATTAAAAGGAGTTTTTTACAGGACATCAGCTTTAGGTTTTTCACCAAAATAAGGGCGGTGTAATACCTGTATCTTTTTGAGGGGACAATGCCAGAAAGAATGTGGGAAACCAGCCACCTTGTGTATAAAGCGATATACCTTTCCTCTTTGGAAACTTTCCCTACTTTGTTGACCCAGATTTCTCTTCCAAAGTTTCCTTTTTCTTCTTCTTCCAAAATAGCCCATGCATAGCAAAGGTCTTCAAGTTTCAACCTAATCCGTTCTCTATTTCCGTATCCTAAGTCTTCTCTGGGATTTTTCGTCATTTTCCAAGCTTCCAAAGAATGAGAAGAAGAAGAATGCCTCCTACTGCTAAAAGTCCAAGCCACCACGCAAAAGATGGTTTAGAAGGAGGTGGAGGAGGTGGAGGAGGTGGAAGAGGAACTTCTACTGGTCTGCGGATAAGTTCTTGCTTTAGGGTTTCAAGTTCAGAAACCGTAAAGTCCAGTTTCCCCAGTTCTTGTCCTGCTATGGAAGGTGTAGGAAAGTGCCCATCTGCTACTTTTTCTATTAGCGACACCATCCTATCAAATGAATGCCCTATAGCGGTATAAAAGGGAATGTTTAAGCGAATAACCGCCAAAATGCTTTCAAACCCACCAATCCGTGCCAACTCCTCTTGAGAGCCTCCTCCTCTTAGCAAAAAGACTGCATGCACTCCAGAGCTGGCGGTCTCTTCTATGGTTTTTGCCAGTTCTCCATCCACAAGAGAGCTTTCAAACCGCACAAATTCAACTCTGTCTGCGTGTTTGCCTGCAGCACCTCTAAAGCCGATGATAAAGTCCTGCCAGACCTGGGCAGAGTTTCCATGAATAAGTCCTATTCTTAGCCTCTCGTGTTCTCCCAAAAGTTTTGTGAATGTTTCCCAAAATCCAAAGTGGTGTCTTCCTCTTAGAAGGTTTTCCAGTTCCAGCAGCCTTCTTTGAAACTCCTTTTCTCTATCTTCCTCAAGAACTCTGTATGAATTTACATTTATGGCAGGATAAACCAGAGCAACATCTTCCTTCACAAAGGCATTTGCACTTAGAACTCCGTCAATTTCCACCTCTGCACCTATGGGCAGTTCCATGGAAGGTGGGATGTTTAAGGTAATCCCAGCTTTCCCATCTGAAAGTCTGTAATAGCCTCTTTGTTTGTCTAGAATAACAGTCCCTCTGACTTTAACGGGCAAAAGAAAGCCTGAACTTATATGGCTTGAAAGCTTTTCTGCTATATCTGAGGGAGTTAGCCAGCTTTGGGTCATGCAAATTATCTGGGAGTAGATGATAGAACTTCTCTGACAATCTTCTCCAAATACGCTTCTCTTTCATTCTCGGGCATCTTCTCTATATCAGATAGTCGGTCGCCAGCTTCGTTCAGAAACCTCTCTAAAAGGCAGGTAGCTAAAAATGAAAGATGCTCTTCTAAATTCCTTTTCTGAATTTCAACATACAAATCCCAAGGCAACTCC
>JAEMPM010000110.1 GCA_022759285.1 Thermocrinis sp. | reverse complement strand
ATGGATATAACTTCCGTAAGAAATTTAGCGTTAGTCCTTTTTCTTGCTTTGGGTTCTATCTTTTTCCTTGGAATGGTCAGTGCTGGTATCGTCCTAAAAAATTTCTTTCAACCATATGTGAGGCTTATAGAACAAATAAAATATGCAGTACAAAAGGCAAGAAATGGAGATTTCACTTATAGGATAGCAACTGAGTTGGAGGACGAAGCTAAAGATTTGGCGGACAATATGAACAAAACTTTTGAATATCTTGATGGAATTTTGAGAGAAATAGAAGGAAAGGTTAGAGCTATGATAGGATATAGCGTCCTTAAGACAGGAGATACACTGAACGATACTTTCAAAATTGTGGATGAACTATTGAAAATATACAAATTCAAGAAGGTAATAGAGAAAGACAAAGCAAAACAGGATGTATATAAACGCCTTATAGACATATTCAAAGAGTATTTGAGCTTGGATAAGTTTTCCTTATATGAGGTTGACTCGCAGGGAAACCGTATCAAGCCTGTATGGGTGGAGGGTATGAAAAGTTGGTGCAATGAAGTTATATATGACAACGCGGACGAATGCAGGGCAAAGAGAACAGGCATGCCCGTGGATTCAAGGGAATTTATCTGCCTCTGTCCAAACTTCGTAAACAACGAAGCATGCATCTCGGATAACCTAAGGTACTACTGTATCCCAGTTTATGTAGGCGGTAAAGTAGGAAATATCTTTCAGGTTGTGTATGAACCGGAGATAGAAGAATTCATAGAGCTATTGATCCCTTACATTAAAGGTTACTTGGATGAATCTGCCCCTATCCTAGAAGCAAGAACATACATGGACCTATTAAAGGAGCAGTCAATAAAAGATCCTCTTACTGGTTTATACAACAGGAGGTTTCTGGAAGAAACCATAAACACTATTACTGCCCAGATAAAAAGAAGGGGTACAACTCTTGGCATACTGCTTATAGATATAGATTACTTCAAACAGATCAATGATGTTTATGGACATGACGCGGGGGATAAGGTGCTTGTGGAGGTGGCAAAAACTATAAAGTCTTCAATAAGGGAGTCGGATATTGCGGTCAGATACGGAGGAGAGGAATTCTTAGTTCTGCTTATGGATGTTCAACCTGGATACAGCGTTCACGTGGCTGAAAAGATAAGAATGGCAGTGGAAAGCAAAGTTATAGACATAGGAACTGCCCAATTGAAAAGAACAATTTCCATAGGTGTTTCTGAATTTCCAGCAGACACTGATAGGATCTGGCAGTGTATAAAGTTTGCGGATATTGCTTTATATAGGGCGAAAGAATCAGGGAGAAATAGGGTAGTTAGGTTTACTGCTGACATGTGGACTAAGACGGAGTACTAAGGTTCATAATAAGTCCTACACCTAACAGTGCGGCGGTTTCTGAACGCAGGATGTAAGGATAAAGTTTTATAGGTATGAATCCCTTTTCGCGCAAAAGCTCTGATTCCTGCCTGGTGAAACCTCCCTCTGGACCCACCACCAAGGACACTGTTTTTACTCCATTTAAGTTTAGATCTTTTAGACTTTTTTCTCCACCAAAGTTATCTAACAGAATGTTCAGATCAGCATCTGCTTTCAATTCTTCAAGCTTTGTGGGAGGTGCAATTTCTAATGGCTTTGGTCTTTTGCATTGCTTGAAGGCAGAGAGGGCCACCCTCTTCCATCTTTCCATTCTTTTGTTTATGGCTGTGATATTCTGGAAGCTTCTTTTTGATATGGTCGGCACCAAGCGGTATGCACCAACTTCACTAACCTTTTCTACTATGAAGTCCATAGTCTTCAGCTCCACAGGTACGCACTGATAAAGGGTTATAAAGGGTAGTGGTACAGTAAGTTCAAGCTCTTTTATTACAATGCAAAGAGCACTTTTTGGAGTAAGTTTTTCAAGAAGGCAAAGGTAAAGCTTATTCTCAAAAAAAAGCTCAAGCTCCTGACCTACTTTTATCCTCTTTGCAAATACATGCTGTAGCTCCTCCCCCTCTATGATCAGCGTATTACCAAGCTTCTTAGTGGCTATAAATCTATCCAATCACGAAAAGGATAGGGGGAGGACCGCCTCCCCAGGAGAGATTTTTACTTTACCCCTTCTCTCAAATCCTTTGCAGGCTTGAAAACAACCACCTTCCTTGCAGGGATGTTGATTACAGCGCCGGTCCTTGGGTTCCTGCCCTTTCTAGCAGCCCTTTCACGCACGGTGAAAATTCCAAAACCTGGAATGGCTACCCTTTCTCCCTTTTTGAGGGCATTTGAAACAGCCTCAACTGCAGCCTTAAGAGCAGCATCTGCTTGTTTTTTGGTTATGCCTGCCCCTTTGGCTATTGCAGTAACGAGTTCCGCTTTAGTCATGTCTATCCCTCCTTTCAAGGTTTTGAACGGATTATAATATACAATATCTTGCAAGAAAATGCAAGCAGTACAAAGCTCTGAGAGAGTGAGCGGGCGTGGCTCAGTGGTAGAGCGTCTGCTTCCCAAGCAGAAGGTCGCGGGTTCGATTCCCGTCGCCCGCTCTTG
>JAEMPM010000022.1 GCA_022759285.1 Thermocrinis sp. | reverse complement strand
AAAACAGGCATTTTTTACATATAAACCCTATTTAGACAGGGTTTAGGTTTTTACACCCCTTTGTAGTCCCCCATAGTATATTTAGGTATTGACTTATATCTTTTTTTATGTATAATTTCTTTTTATGTTTATTAAGCGCATTGAGAAAAAGAACAAGGGTTCAGATAGAGTATACACTTACTACAGACTAATGGAAAGCTATAGAACACCAAACGGTCCAAGACAAAGGAAGATATTAGATCTAGGTGCTTTAGAAGGCATTGATCCAAAAGACCACAAAAAGCTTGCAGACTTAATAGAAGATAAGGTCAATGGAAAAGAAAGGCTGTTTAGTCTTGCTCCCCACTTAGAAGAACTTGCCAGTTATTTTGCTTCTTTAATAGTCAAAAAGGATTTAGTCAAACCAGATAGTTATGCAAAAGACAAAAGACAAATCAATGACAATTGCATAAATGTATATGAATCTTCTATTGTAGCTTTATCCACAAAAACTATAGGCGCAGAATATATAGGATACTCAATGCTAAAAGAACTAGGCCTTGATTCTTTTTTAGCTACCTTAGGCTTTTCTAAAACCCATATTGAGCTATCTATCCTATCTATCATATCAAGGCTTGTCTACCCACAAAGTGAGCATGCTACTAAATACTGGGCCCAAAACATAAGCGCTTTAGATACCCTTCTTTCAACTTCATTTGAGCATATAAGCCAAAATGCACTCTATAGAATATCAGATGAACTGCTTTTGTATAAAGACCAAATAGAAAGCTACTTAGCGCAAAAACAAAGAGATTTGTTTTCTCTAAAAGACACAATATTACTCTATGATCTAACAAACACTTACTTTGAAGGTTTAGCTTTAGCTCCAAAGCTTGCCTATGGCTACTCTAAAGAAAAACGATATGATTGTCCTTTAATTACACTTGGCCTTGTAATAGACCACCTTGGCTTTGTAAAGCACACACATGTGTTTGAAGGAAATGTATCAGAGCCAAAAACACTATATGATATACTAGAGTTTATATCAGACAATCTAAACAAACCTACTATAGCAATAGATGCAGGCATTGCAACAAAAGACAACATAGAGCTTATAAAGCAAAAAGGCTTTGATTATATATGCGTTGCAAGAAACAAAAACTCATTTAAAAACTTAGACTTCCAAGAAGAAAAACTCTTAGATGACCAAACACTATCACTTTATAAAACAGATGAAGAAGCTGTACTGTACGTGCAAAGCAAAAAAAGACAAATCAAAGAACAATCCATGAAGTCAAAAGCAAAAACAGCTTTTGAAGAAAAGCTAAAGTCTATAATAAAGCGTCTAAAAAGCTACGATAAAGCTTTAGAGCAAATCTCAAGGCTCAAAGAAAAATACTCCCTTGTATCCCGCTTTTATACAATAGACATAAAGCAAGAAAACAATACAGTAAAATCCATTGATTACTTTCTTGATGAAGAAAAGATTAATGAGCGATTTAATGGTTCTTACTACATAAGAACAAGCAGAACAGATTTAGACGAAAAACAAATAAAAGACCTCTACTCAATGCTAGTTAGGGTAGAAGAATCATTTAGGAGTATAAAAAGTGAGCTTGGGTTAAGACCAAACTTCCATCAGAAAGAAAGACGCATTGAAGCCCATATATTTATAACCACACTTGCATACCATATACTAAATGCAATCATCTACAGACTAAGAAGCAAAGGCATACACTACAGCTTTAGCACCATAAGGACAATAATGTCTACCCATACGCTAAACACCATATCCCTAAAGACAAAAGATGATAAACAAATGTATATCTCTTCATGTACACAGCCACAAGAAATTCAAAAACAAATCTATGAAGCACTGAAACTAAAGCCAGTGCCAATAGAAAGAAAAAGCATAATAAAATAAACAATCCTATTTGCAAATTTAACAAAAAAATACTGTAGTCCCCATAAGAAAAAAACAATGCTGTCATAATAGGATTATCGAACTACAGGTGGTAAAGATGGGTTAAGCTTCATAATATGTACCGTTCTTTGGATATTTTAGCAGAAAATAAAGAAAAGATAGAAGAAGAACTCTTTTACAAAAAGAAGGATCTGTTTAATTTAACACTGGATGTTGTATTCTACGATGTCACTACCTTCTATTTTGAATCAGTTAGAAAGGATTCTTTAAGAGACTTTGGCTTTTCTAAGGATAACAAGCTCAATGAAGTTCAAGTTGTTATGGGTTTATTGGTGGATAAAGATGGGATGCCAGTAGGATATGAGTTGTTCTGCGGCAATACCTTTGAAGGCAAAACACTAGAAGCTTCTCTGCTAAAGCTAAAGGAAAGGTTTAATATTGACAGAATTATTGTAGTAGCAGATAAAGGAATGAACTCCAAATTGAACCTCAAAAAAATATCCGATATGGGGTTTAAATATATTATCTCTTCAAGGCTTAAATCTTTGGATAAACCTACACTCGAAAAAGTGCTTTCAAAACAAGACTATGTAAAAGCAAAGGACTACTACTATAAAAAGATAGAATACACAAATAAAAACAAAGACTTT
>JAEMPM010000161.1 GCA_022759285.1 Thermocrinis sp. | reverse complement strand
TAAAAATGTGATATAACAAAGCCCGCACCCTATCCCTTGCTTGCTAAGATAGACCCCTACCCTATCCCTAAGTTAAATAATGTCCTTCATTTTTTCTAAATATTGAGAGACAAACACTTGAGACCTGTCCGTAAATCAAATACACCCCTCACTTTTTGAATAAACATATGCTTGATGTTAATCAAAACCTTGTCCCTCAATGCTTTAAGCTTTGCTTAAAGCTTGCTTAATGGATGCTTAATGACTTGCTTAATAGACCAAACCGTTGAAAATCAAGCATTTGAGCATTTTCATTAAGCTTTTAAGCAAAATGCTTAAAGACTATCCCACCAAGCCCGACCGACCCGCTTGGCACGATTTTTGCTATTCCGATAGCCAAAAACCCGATTTTTTCTATACATTAAGCATACACCTTAACATGCTTAATAAAAACCGCCAAACCGTTGAAGCTCAAGGACTTGAGCCGTTAAGCAAGCCGTTAAGCATGCGTTAAGCAAGCTTTAAGCAAATATGCCATTTTGCAAAAAAACATGTGATATAACAAAGCACCACACAGCACCAAGCAAGCACTTAACCCTTGCTTGTATAGACCCACCTTATCCTTGCTTGGCTTGTTTGTTTAGCACCGCACAGGACTTAACATCAAGCACCTAACCATTGCTTAGCACCCACGCCTTGCACCCGCACAGCACCAAACCAAACACCTAACCAAGCACAAAGCTAAGCACTTATGCCTTGCTTGTCCTTGCTAACTCTCTAACCGCTTTCTTCTCTTTCTCTTACCGCCAGCTAAAGCATACTCCAAGCCTTGACCTATCTCTTGGTTTGGTTCTTGGTTTAATGTTTGGCTTGGTTCTTGGTTTGGTTCTAAGCTTTGGCTTGGCTTTTGGCTTTGGCTTATCTCTCTGCTTGGTTCTTGGCTTTGGCTTTGCTCCAAGCTTTGGTTTGGTTCTAAGCAAGTGAAGGAATAAGGTAGATGCCCCGCCAAGCCCCCATCCAAAGCCAAGCCATCAAACTTGGCTCCTTCTGGAGACTTGTCGGGAATATCTTTACACCCCTCAACCTTGCCTAAAACCAATTCCCAAGCTTGTTTATTCAATGTGATATTTTCATACTCCCAGCCTAAAAGACTTGCCTTCTCTTGGTTCCCTTGCTCCCTTGCTTTCTCTAACTGGCTTCTTAACCTTGCCTTTTCCCTTTCTAACTCCTTGACTTTCCAAGCCACCGCTTGGCTAAAGCTTAGCCTATACTTCAAAGCATAATAAACAAGCTCCAGCAAGTCCGTTAAAAACTTGATATACCTTTTCTTTTGGTTATTCCCACCGCCAAGCTTTGACCTAAGCAAGTCAATTAATGGCTTGTATGGACTGTTATCTTTGTGGGACTGAAGGAAAAGCATAAAAAACTTGCCCTTAACTTCTGTCCTTGCCTTGTCCGTTCTCATTCTGTTAAGTGAAGTTCCCGAAACTTCAGGATTTGCACCCATAACCATATAGCCAATGAAACTATCCACATCCTTAAACCGTTCTATGTCCCAGTAGTAAGCCATCAAGGTAGCAATCAGAATATCGTTCAAACCATGAAAAGACTTGAGAATTTCATAGTCTTTATGGTTCCTTGCTATGCTTGTTATCTCTTCTTCAAGTTTTTTATGCCAGTCTAACACAAGCTTAAGCTTGTTTAACTCCATCAAAGCCAAGCCACTTAAAGCATGTGGAGTTTGCTTTAGCTCTTGTTCTATCTCATCCAAGACCTTTAAAAACTTCTTTCTATCCAAATCACAATAGTTTTTAGTGGGAAAGATAACCGCCAAATACTGGCTTAATCTGTTTGCATGCTTGGTTATGTCCTTTTCATTTCTCATATGTTGCCTAATCAAAGCCCTAAGATGTGCTAACTCTTTGTTAAACCGCCAAACTCTTTTAGACCTTTCAAGGAAGAAAAGCCTAAGGTAGTATGCGTCCGTATAATCATCTTTCTTTCTTACTGCTTGGTAAAGTTTGAAGTTTTTAAAGTCTTTGCCATCTGCAATATAAACCTTTGCCCCCAAGTCTTCTAAGACTTGCCCCCACCTAAGCCCGTATGCACCCGTTTGCTCCATAACCACAATGCTATTATTGACTAACTTTTGAATGCTTTTGAAGTTATCAAGGCTAAGCTTGTATGCTTGACTGCCATCGTGGAGTATGATATAATCTTTGCTAACATCACAGCCAAAGATTTTTTCTTTCATAGCTTAACCCCCTTTTTCCTTTTCCCTTTTTTATACCACATTTTACCCCAAAAGTCAAGTGGTTTAAACCGCTTGCAAATGATACTCAATCTCAAAAAGCATTGAAAAAAGACAAACTACCCCTTTTGCAAGCTAAAGCTTGTCGGGATTATACTATTTCCCGCCTATAAAAGTCGGGATAATCAATACCCCCACCAAGCCTTAGCTTGCTTGGAAAAAGTTTAACACAAGCTTTTTAGACCGCTTGACTTTATTAAAAGGATGTAAGATAATCAATATTCGTGAAGGTTTTGGTAGTTGGCAACGGAGGAAGGGAACACGCC
>JAEMPM010000002.1 GCA_022759285.1 Thermocrinis sp. | reverse complement strand
TTGTAAAGACCAAAGAGGAAGCAATAAACTTTGTGAAATCTCAAAAGCTTTAAGACTCCTCCATCCAAGGTCTGTATTCCATCACCTGCTCAAAGGTATATGGGCATTCTTGTGGGAAATCCTCCTCCGTAGGAAGTCTGCCAAAGTATTTTTTGGCTAAGTCTTCCGCTTCTTCAAACCAACCTACAAGGTTTATGACTGCATACTGCCAAGCTTTTTCCAAACTTTCTTTTTGCTCAGCCTTTTGTCTGAGGGAAGGAGTATCCTTAAAGAGCTTTTTTATCTCATTTCTTGCGTTGATTATGCTCTTTTTCCAACTGCTACCCGCATAAACCTCTTCCCTGAAGTTTTCCCACTTGTAAAGGTGCTCCATTATAACTGCCATAAGGCTTATTAGGCTTTTTAGTTCCCTTTTTGCCATATCCTCTATCTCCTCCAGGAGGTTTTCCCAATCCACAAGGTCGTATTCTCTGTTTTTAAGAAGCTTTAAATTTTCCATAACCCACAGATAAAAGTCCTTTTCGTATAGCTCTTTTAGGTTTTGAGTCTTTAGTTTCATGATTTTTAAATTTATTCCTTCACAAACTCAAAGTTTATTGGAGAACCGTCCTTTAGCCTAAGTTCAAAACCTATGCCACAGTCCTGTCCTTGCTTTCCTACCTTTCCAAGCACCTGACCCTTTTTTACGATTTCCCCTTTCTTTACAAAGACCCTTTCCGCCTTTGTATAAACAGTTATGTATCCATCTTCCTGCTCTACTATAGCCACCCAACCGTAGCTTTTAAGGTCATTCCCCGCATAAAGCACCTTGCCCTTTTCAACAGCCCTAAAGAATTCATCGCAGGAGCTTTTTATAAAGTAGCCTCTGTAGGATCTTATTGGAACGCCTTTAACGGGCATTGGCACCTTTGGAACTCCTGTGGTAGGCGGTTTTACCTTCGGTTCCTTTGTGGTCTCTTTGGGCTTTGAGACTCTCTTTGTGGGTTGGGACGGAGTTTCTTGTTTTTTATACACTGGAGGCCTTCGGTCCCTTATCTCTATTTGTACGCAAGAGTTAATAGAGATAATTAAAAGGGAGATTGTAATTGTCTGTTTCCAAGCTCCTGTAGGCATTTGGTAGGTATTCTACCAGATCAAGGGCTCGGACACTTTCTGTGTGCTTTTCTCTTTCTGCAATCTCTCCAGCCAGTCCATGGATAAAAACACCCAATTTGAGGGCATACTCCACCTCAAAGCCCCTTCCCACCAGTGCGGACAAAATGCCGGAGAGCACATCACCCACTCCACCCTTTGCCATAGCAGGAGTGCCTCTTGTGGACAGAAAGCACTTCCCATCGGGTGTCCCTATAGCAGTCCTTGAGGACTTTAGCACCACGTAACATTTGTTATTGACAGCAAACTCCAAAGCCCGGTCCATAAGGTTATGGATGATATCCTCCTTTGGTAGACCTGAAAGCCTTTCAAACTCTCCCACATGGGGCGTCAGAATGGTAGGACTGCTTCTTTCTTTCAAAACCTCAAGCCTTTTGCTATCTGCCAAGTTATTCAGGGCATCTGCGTCCAAAAGGATGGGCTTTTCCCAAACCTCCAAAAGCTTTAGCACAAGCTTTTGTCCCTCTTCTGTCCTTCCCATGCCCATTCCGATCCCTAAAACGCTAAACCTATCCTGTTCTTTAAGGATAGTCTCCCAAGCTCTGTCAGAGAGAAAGTCCTCTCCGGGCAAGGGAATACTCATCTCTTCGGTGAGGGCTACTTCAAAGATAGGATTTAAATTCTGCGGAACACCCACGCTAACGAGCCCAGCACCAGCCCGGGTAGCAGCCTTCGCGGACATGATAATAGCCCCTGTTTTCCCAACGCTACCACCCACCAAGAGTACATGCCCAGCTTTTCCTTTGTGGATATCCGGCTCCCTTTTAGGCGGCTCAACCCTTAAAATCACCTCCCTTCTTACATCCTCCACAAAAATCTCGGGTATTCCTATATGGGCTACATAAAGCTCTCCACATTGTTTTGATGCTGGATGCAAAAGGTGGCATATCTTTGGAAACTGAAAGGTAACAGTGATATTTGCTTTAACGCTTGGGGTGTAGAGCTTTCCACTGTCTGCGGAGAGCCCGGAGGGAATATCCACCGAAAGGATGGGCACCTTTGTTCTTTCTAAGATTTTTATTACTGCCTCCGCGGGTGGTTTCACAGGTGGCTGAAAGCCCGTGCCAAAAATGGCATCTACAATAAGGTGGTAATCTTCCAAAGGTGGAAGCTCCTTCAGAGGCTCTACTCCTAAAGCTCGCAGAAGGTTGAGTTGAAATAGTGCATCTCCCTTTACCTCACCGAATACAAGGAACACATCCACTTGGTAGCCCCAGAGCTTTAAATGCCTTGCACAGGCAAGCCCATCTCCTCCGTTGTTTCCTTTGCCTACTAACACAAGGACCTTTGAACCTTCTGGGAACTTTTGCTTGATGACCCTCGCCACCGCCAAGGAGGCGTTTTCCATAAGCACAAGGGAAGGAACGCCAAGCTCTTGTATGGTTTTTCTGTCCGCAAGGGACAT
>JAEMPM010000056.1 GCA_022759285.1 Thermocrinis sp. | reverse complement strand
AAAGCATAGTTCGGTAGATTATAGCTACAATGATTGGTTTGCTGATAGTTTCTCCAGTTCAAGTTTTTTGGATAATGATTCAACAAATTCTCACAATGAGGATGACATTTACACAGACCCTTTTTATTGCCATCTCCCAGGAAACATATACTACCATATGTGCCACAATTGGCTAAGCATTTTTGGCCTTGACGACCATTGGAGCAGTTCTAACTGTATATGCCACAATCGGTCAAGCATTTTTGATGACTATTGGGACAGTTTTAACTGGGATGATTGGAGTTCAAGCGATTCTGATGATTGGGAAAGTGGTTCGTAGGATAACTAGAACAGTTCCGGCTGGAATAGCTAAATTTTATAACCTATCCATTAGTTTATTAAAGGAGGTGCGCTATGAAAAAACTTATGTTGATTATGGCACTTTTTATAGTTGCGCCAGTGGTTAAGTCTCAGGAAAACACCTACCTTGTGCCCGAAAGGGCAAATATGCGTATAAACGTAGCAGTTCAAATAGCAAAGCAGTTAAAAGAGAGGGGCTATGACAAGATAGCGGTTGTTTATATGAATACATCTGACCTTTGCGCCTTGACCGCAGCTTCTTTGGTAGCAAGCCTAAAGACCTTGGGCGTAGAGGCATACTACCTTAAGGGTGCAGATCCTGACCTTCCCTCAAAGATAAGGAATTTGGGGGCAAATTGGATATACCTTGCTTACTTTGGAGAAAGACCGCACGAAGAAGTTCAAAAAGCATTAAATCAAGACTTGCAAATACTGGCTTCTGGTTTTGAAAAGGCGAACCTTATAATGCATCCTCCCATCTTGGAACTTGGCTTCCTTGCGGGGACTTTGGTAGATGATAAAATCGGAGAATTTTTGAGCAGGTCCAGCATAAAGAGTTTTGATGTTCAACAAGGTAAAGTTGAAATGGTGAGCGTAAAGATAAATGGCTTGGAGCTAACAGTAGAGCCCGAACCACAGCCTAAAAAGGAAACTCCCAAAACCCCAACAAAGAAAAGAACAAAAAGAACAAGATAAACAATGGAGATAGCATACAAGGACTTTCATTCAGGTTATAAATGTGGAAATCCTTTGGGAGAGAAACAGCTACGTTTTGATGGGTTTAAGGGTGTGGTATATAAAAAGGTAAAAAAATCCTGTCAGATTTTAAAGTCCCAGGGAGTTATTAAATAAAAAAGCGAGGAAATAAATTAGGGAGGTTAAACATGAAAGGAATGCTAACCCTAACCATCATAACCCAGAGGGCTACAAGTCTAAACTATGGGGAAAGCATAGGGAACGTGTCTATCCTTAAGAAGCTTTCCTTAGGAGACAATTCTCAAATTACCTATGTGTCCGACAAGGCACTCAAATATGACATAAGGAGAAAAGGTAAGGAAGAGAAAGGATGGAGACTTTTGGATGAGAAGGTGAAGGAGCTTATTGAGAAGTCCAAAGATGGCAAGAAGCTTAATGTGGATAAGTTTGCTAAGGAATTAGTTCAGGAATACCAAGAGTTTGATCTTTTTGGAGGGCTTTTGACTAATCTTAAAGGGGCAGATGGCAAAAAGATAGAGCTATCTTACGGAGACAGCGTTAAAAGAAGTGCGCCCGTTAAAATCACCTACGCCTACTCCATCTCCAAATTTCAAGGAGACATGGACTTTATGAACAATATAGAAGCTTACAACAGATACATAAGGCATATAGAACAAAAAGATGCCCAGGTGATAACCCAATCTGAACAGCATACCGCACACTACTACTACACCATAGCCATAGATTTGGACAGAATAGGAGTATGGGAAACTGAAAATGGAACTGAAGAAGTGATTCCGGCAGAAGAAAGGGCAAAAAGAGTGAAAGACCTCCTGGACATAGTAAGAACCCTTTCAAGGCAAATAAGAGGAAGGTATGAAAATCTCTCTCCCATCTTTGTTATAGGTGGAATTTATAAAGTAAAAAATCCATTCTTTATGGGATGTGTAAGTGCAAAAGAAGCTGAAGACGGCAAACTGCTTTTGGACGTTAACAAACTTTTTGACTGTAAGGGAATAATACCTGAAGAAGAAAGAGATAACACCCTCTGCGGATTGCTTTCTGGATTCTTTGCCAACGAACAGGAGATAAGAGAAAAGCTAAATTGCAAGAGTGTGGGAGAGGTCTTTGAAGCGCTAAAGAGTAAGGTGGAGGGAATCTATGGAGTGTTTAAGGGTTAAACTCTACACTCCTACCGGGATTTTCAAAAATCCGCTTTCTATAAAGGGTATAGAGATCTATCCGCTTCCGCCCTACTCCACCATAATAGGACTGATCTACCGAGCGATGGGAAGAAAATGGAACGGAGAGTATTTCCAAATCTCTATTCAAGGGGATTATCAAGCTATATACCGTGATTACGTGTGGTTTAAAAAACATAACTTCAAAGACAAAGAGCTTGGCAAACTCCCATTGCAGGTTCCAATTCTCTATAACCTGTGGCTTTTGATTCACATAAAGGCAAGCGAAGAACTTTTGAATGAAATTGAAAGTGGCTTAAAAAAGCCAAAGGAACTTCTCTTTCTGTC
>JAEMPM010000099.1 GCA_022759285.1 Thermocrinis sp. | reverse complement strand
TGAGCCCAACCCTTTGGCTCTTTTCGGGGTGAAACTGCACCGCAAAGATATTCTCATATTCTACGGAGGAGACAAACTCCTCTCCGTAGTCGGTGGTGGTTAGGATAACTTCTGTCCTCTTTGGAACCACTCGGTAGGAATGGACAAAATAGACAAAATCTCCCTCTTTGATACCATCCAACAGGTATGAGTTCTTTTTCTTCCAGAGTTGATTCCACCCTATGTGGGGAATTTTCACCTTCGGTGGGAGCAAGACTACCTCTCCCTCCAAAACTCCAAAGCCCCTCTCCTCTCCAAACTCGTAGCTTCTTTCAAAAAGGAGCTGAAGTCCAAGGCATATTCCCAAAAAGGGTTTACCCTTTTCTATGTGGGAGAGTATAGGTCCGTAAAGCTTTAATCGATGCAAATTTTCCATTGCATCCCTGAAGGCACCTACACCGGGCAGGACCACTGCCCTTGCCCCTTTTACCACGTCCGCATCTGATGTTCTGATAACTTTAAGTCCCACATGCTCCAGAGCCTTTTCTACGCTCCTGAGATTTCCCATTCCATAGTCTATGAGTGCTGTATAGTCCATAGAGATAAATATTAAAGCTCCAAGACCTCCCCGTATGTAGGTATGTACGCATCAAAGCCAAGACTTTCTTTTAGCTTCTGTTGAAAGATTGTCATCTTTTCCCTTTCTCCGTGGATCAGGAAGACTTTCTTGGGATTTTGGGTGTAAGATAGCCACTCCAATAGTCCCTTTTGGTCAGTGTGGGAGGAAAAGCCGTTTATTGTATAGACCTTTGCCTTAACCTCTATTTCTTCTCCGAGGATCTTAACAGGGCTTTCCCCCTCTACGATTCTTCTTCCCAAGGTGCCTTTGGGCTGATAACCCACAAAAACCAAAGCACATTCCGGTCGCCAAAGGTTGTACTTAAGATGGTATAGAATCCTTCCACCGGTCAGCATACCAGAACCTGCTATGATTATGGCACCGGAGGTTATAGAGTTTATGCTTTTAGACTCTTCCACATCCCTTGTGTAGTAGAGGTTGGGAAGTTTAAACGGATCCCTTTCAAGAAAGATCCTGTAGGTCTCTTCATCAAAAAACTCCGGATAGCTTCTAAACAGGTTGGTTAGGCTTATAGCTAATGGGCTATCCAAAAAGATCTTACACTTGGGAAGTTTCCCCATCTCATAAAATTCCCTTAGGACAAATAGCACCTCTTGAGCCCTTTCTAATGCATAAGAAGGTATGATCACATTACCGCCCATTTTGAAGGCGTAATTTATGGCATCCAAAAGCTCTTCTTTGGATTCTTCAAAGCTCTTGTGGTTTCTGTCTCCGTAGGTGGTTTCCACAAACACGTAATCCGCCTTTGATGGTCTTTGAGGATCTCTAACTATGGGTTTGTTTTTGTTGCCAAGGTCTCCAGAAAAGATAAGTCTTTTACTCTTTTTGTTCTCATATACCTCCACTTCTACAAAAGCTGAACCAAGTATATGCCCTGCATCCTTGAGGGTTATTTTCAGGTTATTGGTGATGTTAAACTCTTTGTCGTAAGGTAGGGTTATCCGGAAGTGGTCAATAGCCTCTAAAACATCGTACTCTTCGTAGAGAGGAGGGTTTGGAACTTTGCCGACACGTTGTAGTTTTTTGAGTTGAACCTTGTAATTTTCATACATTACTTTTGCAGCATCCAACAGCATCAAAAGAGCTATTCTCTTTGTGGCTTCTGTGGAGATGATTTTTCCTCTGAAACCTTCCTTAACGAGCAAGGGTATTCTTCCGCAGTGGTCTATGTGGGCGTGCGTAAGCACAACATAGTCAATTTCCCTCGGGTTAAAGGGAAAGGGTTCGTAATTTTTGTGTTCTTCCAAACCCTGAAAAAGCCCACAATCAATTAAAACTTTTTTGTTATCTGCCTCTAAAAGAAAGCAACTGCCCGTTACTCCTTCTACTCCTCCATAGAATCCTATCCTCATCTATAAAGCCCCCTGTTTAAAATATACTCCTCCACATCTGGTGGTACAAGCCACCTTATGCTCTTTCCCTCCTTTATCCTCTGCCTTATCTCAGTGGAGGATATATCAATCCTCCTTATGCTAAGAATGAGATAGTCCTCGTTCTCCTTTAGCTGTGGGAATCTTTCTTTGAAATAGGTTTTGACTTCCTTACCCTTGGAAGCCCTGTCTATGATTATGAACTTGGCAAGCTTTACCAGCTCGTCGGGATCTTTCCACAGATGTAAAGTCAGGGCACTGTCCGCACCTATCAAGAAAGTGGGTCTTTCTTTCAGCTCTTGAAAGAGTTGTTTGGCAGTATCCACCGTGTAAGATACACCCTTTCTGTTTAACTCCAGTGTGCTTATGGAAAACTTTTCCATCCCTTTAATTGCAAGCTTTAACATTTCAAGCCTATCCTCCGGGCTTGCTTTGTGAGGCTCTTTTAGCGGTGATTGATAGGCGGGTAGAAAGACAAGCTCTTCTATTCTGAGCTTTTCCAAGAGGTCCCTTGCTATGAGCAAGTGTCCCAGATGTACCGGGTCAAAGCTTCCACCAAAGAAAACTTTCATTACTCCTGGTCACCCAAAGTATATAAAACTGCACATATTTTGTGCAG
>JAEMPM010000008.1 GCA_022759285.1 Thermocrinis sp. | reverse complement strand
TTTACCACGGCCTTATGCAAGTACTTTACAGGGCCGGAATCATAAAGAGCATGTCTTTCCTCGGCATCGAGTACTATCAAGGGCTTACCCTTCATGGTGTTATTAATGTACTTGTATTTACCACAATGATAATTGTAGCCCTTGGTAATGCGGTATTTCTCTACTATCTCAAAAAGCCTCTTAGACCGGCGGTCCAGTGGGTCAGCTTTTTGATGATGGTTGTGGGAACCCTTATGGCAGCTTGGGCTATGTTTGCTGGTAAAGCTAATGTGCTTTACACATTTTATTACCCCCTAATTGCTCATCCGGCTTTCTATATAGGTGCGGCGCTTCTGATCATAGGTTCTGAAATCCCTCTATTCTTCGATTGGGCACCAAATTACATAGCGTGGAGAAGAGAACATCCAGGTGAAAAGGTTCCTCTTGCAGTTTATGGTATATTTGTAAACCACATTATGTGGGTCATAATGTGCGTCCCTCTGTGTATTGAAACGTTTTTCCAACTTCTACCTGCGTCTTTGGGACTTGTGTCCGAAGTGAATACGTCTTTAAGCAGAACCCTTTTGTGGGCTTTCGGTCACCCTGTTGTTTACTTCTGGCTACTACCAGCCTACGCTATGATTTACACAATACTTCCCAAAATAGTAACAGGTGAAGGAAAACTTTATTCAGACAGCGCTGCAAGGCTTGTATTCCTACTTTTCGCTCTCTTTTCCTTCCCAGTAGGTCTTCACCACCAATACGCTGAACCCGGAATAACCAACAGCTATAAGCTCATACATTCTTTCTTTACTCTTTGCGTTGCTGTTCCCAGTGTAATCACAGCCTTTACTATTGCTGCATCCCTTGAGTATTCCATAAAGTCTAAGTATCCTGAAGTAAGAAATTCTCTCTTCTACTGGTGGACCAAGATACCCTATATAAGCCTAGAAGGTGATAAGTGGCTTGTTTCTTACCTTATGGCAGGACTCTTGCTATTCTTTGTGGGTGGTATAACAGGTATAGTCAACGCATCTTATAACCTTAACCTTGTGGTGCATAACACATCTTTTGTGCCTGGACACTTCCACACCACTGTAGGCGGTATTTCCACCCTGACTTTCTTGGGTTTATCCCTTTACATAGTTTCCAAGCTTATGGGTAAGGATATAAAGTTCAAGGGCCTTGCGGTTGTAGCTCCGTGGTTGTGGTTTATAGGTATGCTTATTTTCGGATACTCTATGTCAGTAGCAGGTATTCTTGGCTTTCCAAGAAGGACAAATACTGGTCTATCCTACCTGAACCCTGAGTCTCCTCTCTACAGACCAGAATGGTTAGGTTATGCACAACTGGCCGCAGTTGCAGGATTTATAATAGTGCTTGGCTTTGTATTCTGGGCTATATCCTTCTTTGGAACAATATTCTCTCCTAAGGTGAGAGAAAGCACTCTTGAGTTCCCCACAGCGTCTGCACTGCATGATGAAAATATCCCAGCCCTAAACCGTCTTACTCCTTGGTTTGTAGTATCTGTATTACTCTTTGTGCTTGCTTACATACCTCCCATATACGACGTTACACAAAAAGGTGTATTCCTTGAATCCCCACCATACAACGATAAGAGCCCCATGCCTCTAACCAAACCTCAAAACACAAAGAAAGACCAAAAGAATACTGCAGAGGCCAGATGATATGTGTTTCCTCGTTCGCCTCTTGTTTTGGGGGGCTCTCCCCCTTTTTCTGTTTTCCAACTTCGTTTACTCTCAAGGCACGGGTATACCTCCTAACGAAGCTGAAACTCTAGGAAAGCCATTGCCACATGTAATACTGGTAGACTCTTACGGAAATACCTTTGACATATACGAGCTCAAAGGAAAGCCTATAATCTTGAGTCCCATATATACCCATTGTAACTCCGCGTGTCCCATAATAACGTATTCTTTAAAGAAAGTTATTCCCAAGCTGGGAAAACCCGGAAAGGACTTTTGGGTTATCACCTTTTCCTTTGATCCTACAGACCGCATTGAGGACATAAGAAAATTTCAACAAGATCACCTTATAGATGGCTTTGGCTGGAAGGTAGTTATAGCAAAGGATAAAGAAAATCTTTTTAAGCTAGTAGATGCCATAGACTTTAGGTTTATGTCATCGGAAAACAGAGATTTTGTACATCCCAACCTCTTGGTGATTATATCTCCAGACATGAGGATAAAAAAGTATATCTACGGTGTGGTTTTTGACTACAACGATTTAAAAAAAGCTTTGGGAGAGGAAAGCATCCTGGAGAAAGCAAGACCCTACTTGTTCTTTGTAGGCCTACTAGGTTTCGTATCTACTTCTCTTTACATGCTTTTAAAAGTTTTCAAAAACAAAAAGATGACATAGTAATTGTTGGAAAGAAGAACCTATGCCGCTTAAAAACTTTGTTTAGAATTTCCTCTATTACTTGTCCTGCTTCTATGTTTCTAAGCGTATCAGAACTGCATTATGTCCTAACTATCAACCACCCCAGGCTATGTAGGGTGAAGAGCAGGTTAGTCCCTTTAGGGGCTGGGAACGTCCCGATGAGGAATTTTTAGAACAGCCTCATCCTACGGGGGATGAAAAAATCCTACCGGAAGATATTCTTGCGGTGTTGGG
>JAEMPM010000084.1 GCA_022759285.1 Thermocrinis sp. | reverse complement strand
CATAAAAAGCACCGGTAAACCAGGGTTTGCCCAAAAGGGAATAGCTGGTGCAGTAGAAAGTAAAAGCCCAGTATAAACAGCTGTTAAAAGTCCCATAACACCGCTTATATACCCCATTTTATCAACCAAAGAAGGGTTTAAGTTTTTAAACTTTTGAGAAAAGGGAAAGTTAATATGAGGTGATATAAGCGAAAGACCCCAAATGATACCTGCGATAGTGTATAGCAGGATGAAGGATGCTCCCCAAAATATCCAGCTTGTGGGGTTAGTCCATACGAAAAACGCAAACCAAGGTTTAAACATATGGATGAGCAAGAATATACCACCAAAGTTTACAAACCCTATACCAAGAAGCGTAGAAAGCCCAAAAAGCACCGGATTATTTTCTTTTCTTATAAGGTAAAAATAAGAAGACAAAGCACCCATGGCACCACCAAGCCCACCTAAAAATAGATAAACAGCTATCATCCATTCCCAAGCTGTTTGATGCACAAAGTGCTGATAGTTACCAAAATACATAGTTAGTCCGTCCATGTTTTACCTCCTTTTAAATAGTCTTTTTATAAGGTGGTTCACCATGATGATGAGAGATATCACCTGTTGGTGTTTCTTTTGAAGTTACATAAAACACCTTTGGCTCTGTACCAAGATGAGGACTTAGTGGGACAGCTTTACCTTCTAATACAAGCCTAGATACATAAGAATCTTCGTTTAAATCTCCAAACATACGGCAGTTTGTAGGACATGTTTCTACACAAGCTGGCACCAGACCTTCCTTTAATCTATGGTAACACCATGTGCATTTATCTATGTGAGGTGTGGTATGTATTGCCTCTTCGCCGTATAGCTTTTTACATTCTTCTACATCTTCAGAATCATAAGGATATCTTGCGTCGTAAGGGCAAGCTATTACACAAGCTTCGCAACCTATACATCTTTCGTAGTTTACAAGTACGATACCTTCTTCAGTTTTGTAAGTAGCACCGGTAGGACAAGCATAAAAACAAGGAGTGTTTTGACACTGCATGCATAGATGTGGGAAAAACACACGTTTTGCCTGCGGAAACTCGCCTATTTCTATCTGCTCTACTTTTGTTCTCCACTTTCCTGACCAGTAAGGAGTTTGATTTTCTTGAGCACAAGCTACCATACAGGCATTGCATCCTATACAAGAATTTAAATCCACCACAAATACCCATTTTGGTATAACTTTTTCCATAGCAGCCTCCTATTTTTAAGCTTTTACTATCTTTACAGTAAACTCGTTTGCTCTATATCCACCTACAACCGGTTCTGGTCTATAAGGTATCAGATCGCTTATCGGAACTCCCAAGCCTTTGCCGTATGTTAGTTTTTCAGAAGTTGCTCCAAAAGCCGCCGGTATAAATATTGTATCTGGTCTTATTAGTTTTGTGAGATGAGCCTTACCTTTTACTTTTAAATTTGGATACATAGCGTTTATCACCCAAATATCATCGCCTTCTTTTATACCAAGAGACTTAGCCTTTTTCTCGTTAATCCATATGCCATAATAAATACCTTCTTTCCACTTTCCTATGCTTACTAATATAGGGTTGTCTACCGTAGCAGCGGAGGTGTGAGATTGTAGCGGTACTTTACCATGTGTTATAAAAAATTCGTTTTCTTCAAGCTTTACATCTTCTGGTGCTATATCACCTTTCCATTTTGGTGGTATATATGCTATCAAAGGATCATAATTTGGTTTATAGCCAAACATATTTTGAAGTGTGGCAAATATATTTGAATAGATTTCTATGCGTCCACTTGGGGTAGGCACTGGTTGATGCCATGGCACAGAGTATTTAGCCATAAGCTCTTCTCTATCCATCACTGTTATTACGCCTTTTTTGGATATCTCTTCTTCCAACTCTTGTACTGTTTTTGATATACCCTTGTATTCTTTTAGTTCAAGGGCTATTTTTCTAAGTTGTAGTTCTCTTATAGCTGGTATTATGGTGCCATATTTGTTCCAAGACTCTTCGCATTTTTGATTGAGCTCTTCTTTGTTCCAGCCCCAGTACTGATAAAGCTCTGCCACAGTATCAAGCCAAGGTATATTCATAGCTTTTGATAGCATATACATAAAATCTAAAGCGTGCATTTCATCACCGTCTTTTGGCATAGCGGGTTCTCTTGTGCCAAAAGTATAATCGTGAGATGTGTTTATATCAAAAATGATATCTTTTTTTAGTATATAAGGAATATCTGGGAATATTACATCTGCATAGGCCATAGTATCTGAAGGCATAATATCAAAACCTACCACCAAATCAAGATTTGTTAAAAATTCTTTCCATCTTTGAGATTCCACATCTCCTCTTATTAAGTTAAGGGCATATAGGAAAACTGCTTTTAGCTGATAAGGCTGGCCGTTCCAAAAAACTTCTTTTCTGGTAGATTCTAAAAGACCAGTGTCTGTAACAAAAGGAAATACGGTTGTTTCTTTGCCTTTAGAAAGTTCAGTTTGCAAATAAGCCCATTGGATAGATGGATATCCATGTGTCCAAGCTTTTGGATTAAAAAGGTATTTAAACCCAACAGTCAATACCCTAAGTATGCCGGGTATATCTATAGCTGGATATCCTTTTATAGGAATAGT
>JAEMPM010000114.1 GCA_022759285.1 Thermocrinis sp. | reverse complement strand
TCACTGACCACCATGCGATAATTCCCTTGAGGGATGAGGAAGAGGAGTGGAGTAAAGATGAGAAAGCATTGTTTAGGTTGATAAAAAGGAGGTTTTTGGCAGCTTTTTATGACCCCTTTATTGCCCTTGATACGGTGGTGATTACCCAGGTGGCGGGAGAGGATTTCTACTCAAGAGGGTCTATTGTTCTTCAACTTGGCTACAAGGAACTTTATGGAAAGCCTCAGGATAAACTTTTGCCCAAACTAGAGAAAGGCCAGCATGTGGATGTTTTAAAGGTTTGGAGTGAAAAACGCTGGACAAAGCCTCCCTCCAGATACACAGAGGGAGCTCTTATAAAGAAAATGGAAAAGCTATCTTTGGGCACTCCTGCTACCCGTGCCAGCATAATAGAGACCTTAAAATCCAGAGGCTACCTTGTTTTAAACAAAAAGCATCTAATTTCTACAGAAAAAGCCCGCCACCTTATCAAAAACCTCCAAGAGAGCAAAATCGTAAGTGTGGAAATGACCTCAGAGTGGGAACAGCAGCTAGAGAGTATCTACAAAAACAAAAAGGGCTTTGGCGGATACAAAGACTTTCTGGAGAGGATAAAAGCATTCACCAAAGAAGAGGTGGAAAAGATAAAGGAAATGTCTTTCCAAGCAAGTTTTTCTAAGGAGATAAACAAAAAGTTTAAAAAGGAGGGCAAAAAGGCGGGCTTTAAGCCCCACTCACATAAATTCCATCGTTATCACAAGCCTAAATAACTCATTCGTCTTTTCCTTAGTAGAAAACAGATACCCAAGTACGGGAATATCCTTCAAAAAGGGTATTCCACTGTCCTTAAACTGCTCTAGCGTTTGAGCAGAGGAAAATAGCACCAAAGTCTCTCCCTTCTTCAAAAGCGTTTGGTTTAGGTTAGTTCTGGTTGAAACCGTAGGCAAAGCCACTTCGTTCTGATAGCCAGCTAAATCTACTTTCTTTGTGTCTAACTTCTCTAAACTGTCCTGTCTTCTGTATAAATCCACCGCAATAGTGTCATCGCTCACAAAATAAGGCACGATTATCAGCATGCTTCCCGTTTGTATGTCTTCCGTTTCCATAGTTATCGTAGGTGTGGCAACATAGGGAGACACTCCAGAACTCGTAGTCGTCGTAGAAACATAAGATAGGTCAAACCGAGAAATTATCCTCTGCTTTTGAATTGGAGAATATACCATAGGTTGCCCATTCAGAGCAGTCAAAACATTGTCCTCTACAAGAGTTGCCTTTCCTTTTTGAGCAAGTGCATCTAACTGCGATACAATATGCCTTGTTGCCACAGAAAGACTAAAAATTGGATTGGCTACCGTAGAATTTAAAGTAGCGTTCGTTGTCCCCGAAGTTATGGTAGAAGATATCCCCAGAGAAACAAAATCACTATCGCTTACCAAATACACTTTCACTTTCAAGGGTATGGGTTTGGTAAAGTTCTCGTTAATTTTGCTTATTGCATTCTCTATAGCCGCCACTTCTGAGGGCTTCCCAACTACATATACATTGCCCATCTCATCCACAGATACCTTAGAATTGCTATCTCTTAAAAGCTTTTGCAGACTCGCCTCCAAGTTCTTTATAAATTCCCTTTCGTAGGAAAGACTTAAGCTACCGTTTTGTTCAGAAATTTTCTTTTGCAAAAATGGAAGACGCAAATTAAACACCTTAGCCTCATACTTGTATATCACTATCCTTCCACTTTCATACTTCCACCAAAGGTCAAACATCCCAGTTATCTCGTCAAGAACCTGATACAAAGGCTTGCCATCTGCATAGTATGACAGCGTAAAATACTCACTTTGAGCCTGCACCTGCCCTCCTGGACCTGTCTGCGACTGCCCCGCCTGGCTTACCTGCATTTGCCCTCCTTGACCCGTTTGCACATACTGCGGATACGATATGTCTCGCAAAACTATCGGAACCTTTGCATACTGAGATAGCAAAGAGGCAAAATAGGTCAATGACACGTTCCGCACATTTACAGACACAGGAATGCTAAGAATATCCCCCGTTTCCTTTCCCTTTGCCTTTAAATCCTCCTGCCCCTTATCTTTCCCACTCTCTTGCTTTTCCGCCCCAGAAATCGCACCCTGAGGCTGCTGCTTTACCACCACTGGATCATACCTGCTAGCAAAAGATGCTCCCGCTAAAGCTAACCCTAAACTAAAAATCACCCATCTTCTCTTCATCTTGCACCCTCACTTTAATTTTCTTTCTATCTACAAAACCCATGCTATCTTCATAACTCCCTTGCACTGCACCCTCCCACTCTTTCGTGCTTATAGGCTTCTTTTCTACTGTCCCTCCCTTGTAAAAACTCTCCATCACATGAGAACTGCTGCTTATTTCTTTGACTAGATCCTCCTTGCTCGCACACGAAAAAGCTAAAGTTAAAGCCACTAAACTAAAAACCTTTCTTAATCTCATCCACAGAAACCTCCAAGCTTACTCCATCCACAAGCACTATATAAACAGGCACTCCCCCTGAAACCACCACCACAGGAACGATCTTTTTAGCCTCCTCCAAGTAAAACTTGGCAAACTCATTCCAAGTTTGTGCCAAAGACCCATATAAAGCATAAAGAAACTCAGTCTTTATATCC
>JAEMPM010000124.1 GCA_022759285.1 Thermocrinis sp. | reverse complement strand
CTCAAGGAATTCCACCTCAGAAAGCAGTTTAATAGGAAAGTTCAAGGGTATCCTTATTCCTCCACTTAAAGCAGTAATCAGGTCTATTTCCAATACAATTCCCTCACGGAAACTTAGAAGTTCTTTTGCAATCGCAGACTCTTTTCTCTTGTCAAAGAGTTTAGCTTGGTCGTAATCCTTGAGAAGGTCAGAAAGTCTGTGAAAATCCACAACCCTGCCAATAATCAGCTTGTCTCCGTTTTTGATTTGCACAAGCCTGCCTAAAATTGCCTCTCCTTCCTGATACTCCTTTAAAAGTGCCTGGACACGAAAAGGACGAATCTCTCCAAAAACTATTCCCTTCATAGTCTATACCTCCAAGGATTGGTTTTCTTTGCATAATCTTTTAGGTTTGTCAAATGAAACTTTGCAGACCTGTCCGCATAGTAGGTAAGCATGTTTTCCCCCTCTAAAACAAAAAAGTCTTCAATTGCTGAGACAGGTGAAGGCTGACGGGTTTCTACTTTTATAACTCTCCCAGATGGTGCCTTGAAATATATCACTCTCAAATGGTTCAAAAGGTCAAAAAGTTTCTTCAAAAGCTCTTCAACTCCTTCCTTTGGAAGATTGTATTGCCGATGTGGAACCCTTAAAGTTACATACTCTCCCTCCTCTAAAATCACAGACAACAAAGCAAAGTCGTTGTTGAATAGCAAAGGAGAGATCTTGTCTGCCAATAACACCTCTCCAGACCTTTTGGGAATAAAAAGAAGCTTGCCTGAGTTAAGAAGATCATACAAAGACTGCAGAGTATCTTTATACATAGCCTTGAGCTCCCTTCCCATCTTGCTCCTTTCAAGGTTTTTTACAGTCATACCCTGATTGATAGATATCACCACACTTTTTGCCGACCCGTCTATAACCACCAAATCCATTTCAGAAAACCACTCTCTCGCCCTTTCTATCTCTTTTGCAATAGCAAGGCCCTTCAAAACCCTTGAATAATCATCATCCTCCTCATAGTTCAAAACACATTCATCAAGCAAAAACTCAGGTTCCCTTTCCCTTTTTTCAAGAGAGTTTTCTTTAGGCACAAAAGCTGTACCCGCCACGCAAATCGCATACAGTCTCCTCCCCCAATCATCTCCAAACAACTCATCAAAAGCCGAATCTACAGCCGCTATAGAAAGATAACTTCCTTCCTTTGCTTTCTTTATGGGAGTTATCCTTTGGACCTCTTCTCTCAACTCCCTTTTCCTTTTTCTAAGTTCCTCCAAAAGCTTTTCCCTTTCAATGCTAAACGCCTCTACCCTCTTATAACCCTCTAAGAAGCCTTCCCACTCCATTTTTTTAACCTCCTTTTTAAGTACTTGCTTTTCCAAATCTCCACGTATTCTTCAAAGGTTTTATTCACATAGGTAAGCTGGTCAGTCTCTCCCCTCAAAAACTCCCTCCATTCTTTCACCAGCGGTCTAAAGTAATATCCCTTTTCCAAACCCGTTTCAAAATAGTTATCAGATATTCCAAGTCGAGAGAAAACTTCCCTCAATACCCTAAACTTCCAGTTAGGACCATGTCCAAACCTATTTTTCTCTAAACTCCTTACTCCCATCTCTCTAGCCAACTTCAAGCATTTCTCCCAAAGTCCGTTTAGATGTATATGCGTTAGTCCCTTTGTAAAGCCCAAAAACTGCCACTCAGAAAGTCCCTCGTAAATCAAACTTTTGCCAAAAAAGGCCATCGTATCCACCACCACAAGCTTAGCAAGTGGTGTCCTCCCTCTTATTATGGTTTTCTTGCCCTTGTATTTTTCTTCAAATGCCTGACATACTTCTTTGCATCCTACAACCAACGCTACCAGCTTTGCGCCAAAGAGCTCATTGTAGGGAGGAACCGCGCCAAGCACATAGGCAGTCATCATGTTATACAGTCTTTCCTCCTTTTGCTTTTTACTCCAGCCAATGTAGTCATCCCTTATCTTTAGTCCAATGAGTGGATCGCAAAGCCCGAAAATGCCAAAAACTTTGTTGTGGGCTTTATCCCACACAATAAACCTCATACGCCTTCCATAGCCCGCAGAAATTGGAACATTCCAAAAGCTCATAGCATTCCTGAATATCTCAGAAGAGGTATTGCTGCTAACAAGTTCAAGTTCAAACTCAATCTTTCTAGGGTCTATCTCTTCCTTTTTTGCAAAGAACCTTTCATACTTTGGATTGAATGACGGATTTTTTTCTTTAGCTACCTGTCTCATATACTCCCTTGGGTTTTCCTGCAAAACGCGTAAAAGGTTTTCAAGCTCCTGAATTAGCATTAAGGTTATTTTAGCTTTAGGTTGCTTGAAATGAACAATTCTTTTCCTATCTTTGCAGTCATTCGAGGATGTCAACTTTTGACCTTCATGGGCTGGGTTAGTTGATGGCTATACCATGAAGCAGTTCTGATACGGTTAGAAGCACGTAAGGTAAGAGAAGTAATAGAAAAAATTCTGAACAGAGTTTTTAAGTGGCACAGGTTTCCTGTAAGCTTAGAAGCAAAAGCTGTGCTTCTCAAACCGTCTATAGATGGTTAGCTTCTTTTATCGTCATTTATACGATCACGAACCTGAAAAACTGACATCTTCAGGCATGCTAAAGTATGCACCACAGTTAAGCATAGATAAAGACA
>JAEMPM010000140.1 GCA_022759285.1 Thermocrinis sp. | reverse complement strand
GTAGCCAAAGCAGACCCAAGCTTGCCTATTGTGATAGACCCGATTTTGCAAGCCACCTACTTGGGAGGAAGCGGTTACGATAATGCCTACACTCTTGCCATTCATCCCCAAACGGGCGAAGTTTATGTGGCGGGATATACTAAATCCACAGACTTTCCTGGAATTATTGATGGAGCGCAGGAGGAGTGCGATAATTGGATTATTAACCTTACCTGTTATGACGTCTTTGTGGCAAGGCTGAATAAAGACCTCACCCAAATTCTTCAATCCACCTACCTGGGAGGAGGGGGTAATGATAAGGCTGAAGCGCTTGCTATTCATCCTAAAACGGGAGAAGTTTACGTAGCAGGAGATACTTCGTCCAAAAACTTTCCCAAAACTGCTGGCGGGGCACAGGCAATCCTTGGTGGAAGATATTATGATCATGATGCCTTTGTAGCAAGGTTGAACAAAGAACTTACCCAAATTCTCCAATCAACTTACTTAGGAGGAAGTAGTTTCGATTCCGCCAGTGCTCTTGCTATTCATCCTACAACAGGCGAGGTCTACGTGGCGGGAGTTACTTCGTCCGAAAACTTTCCCAAAACTATTGGTGGAGCACAGGCAAACAAGAGCGGAGACGCTGATGTCTTTGTGGCAAGGCTTAGCTCGGACCTTACCAAAATCCTCCAGTCCACCTACTTGGGAGGAAACCAGTGGGACGAAGCCTCTTCCCTTGCCATTCATCCCCACACTGGCGAAATCTACGTGGCGGGATATACCCGTTCCTCCAACTTTCCTAAAACTACTGGTGGAGCGCAGACAGTGCATAGAGGAGAACTTGAGAACGCCTTTGTGGCAAGGTTGAACCAAGGTCTTACCCGAATTCTCCAATCCACTTACTTAGGAGGAAGTGGTAATGATGAGGCTAATGCCCTTGCTATTCATCCTAAAACAGGCGAGGTTTACGTAGTAGGAGATACTTCGTCCAAAAACTTTCCTAAAACCGCTGGCAGTGCGCAAGCACGCTTTGGTGGTGGCGATTATGACTCCTTTGTGGCTAGGTTGAACAAAGAGCTTACCAAAATTCTCCAATCTACCTACCTAGGAGGAAGTGGTGATGATGGGGCTAATGCCCTTGTCATTCATCCAAAAACAGGCGAGGTTTACGTGGCGGGATATACCCGTTCCTCCAACTTTCCTAAAACTGCTGGTGGGGCGCAGGCAAATAAGAGTGGAGGTTCTAACGCCTTTGTAGCGAGATTGAACAAAGAACTTACCAAAATTATCCAATCCACCTATCTGGGAGGAAGCGGTAACGATAATGCCCACGCCCTTGCCATTCATCCCCAAACGGGCGAAATCTACGTGGCGGGATATACAACTTCCACCAACTTTCCTAAAACTGCTTGTGGAGCACAAACCAACTGCAACAAGTGTATCGCCTCCGAATATAGCGGCTCTGGTGACGCTTTTGTGGCAAGACTGTCTGCTGATTTGTCGGCGGGTAATGGTTCTAGTAGTGGTGGTAGTGGCGGTGGTGGCACTTGTGGACACCCCATGAGCGGTTCCAAGTCCCCTAAGGTGAGTTTACCTTTCGTAGCAGCAAGAAGGATAAGAAAGAGACGAAATCCTTAGGTCTTCTCTAGGTTAACTCTCTGACCGGACAAAAGGGCTTAAACAGGATTAACTACTTCTCTGGAGAAGATTGAAAACTTAGTTAATTGGGAGTCTGTTTTAAAAACTCTCTCATCAGCAAGGGCCTTAGCCTTTTCGGGTGGAAAAAAGTTTCTCGTCCTACACTCAAATTTTGTAGGGTAAGAAATGGTACCAAACTTTTCTGTTTCAGTCAGTTTCTTAGTGGGTTTTCTTACCCTACATTTGGAAGGGTAAAATGATAGTGTGAGGAGGTGGTAAGATGAGGAGGTTTTTGACTTATGTAGGCGTGTATGCGATTGCGGGTGTTACAACCCCTTTAGTTTTTGTTTTGGTGAAACTTGTTTTAAAACCTAATTTGCATCCTATTGTAAGCTTTAGTTTAGAGGGACCTAATAGTTTATTGTTGATACCCATATATATTACTTTTCTCTATATTCTTATGTTCCTACCTTTTGTGTATGCCTTTGAAATTATCTTTAAAAAATTGCTTTACAGATTTGGATTTGTTAAGAGAATAGTAGTGAGCAATCTGATAGCGTGTTTTGTGTGGATCTTTCTCCTTGATGTTAAGAAGGTTTCTTGGGAATTTTTCCTTGACAATGACTTGCCGTCAGTTGCCATTATCCTATTCTCCATTACTTTAGCCGCTATCATTATAAACTGGCTTATCTACGGCATACAAACCTTAAGTGAAGGCTTTAGGGATCCTGAAAAGATAAGAATAATACTGCGTGAATACTTCAGGAGGTCTGAAAAAATAAAAATGATATTGAGAAGTATTAGAACTTTACTTGCGTGCTTTCATAGCTTATTCAAAAAAGTGCTATTTAAATAATTTCTCGCCCAAGGTGTGTATATTAGTTATCTAGAAGGTAGAGCTGAAAAAATTGGCAAAGTGGATGTATGTTAGAAAATATCAACTTTTGGAAGATGTCAACTTTTGGCAGAGGCTGTTCTAAAAATCCCTTGTTGGAACCGTCCCTCCAGCGGATAAAGGAGCTAACCCTTTAGAATACCTCACCATA
>JAEMPM010000034.1 GCA_022759285.1 Thermocrinis sp. | reverse complement strand
GTGAGGGCTATTTTCCCACCGGAGGGAAGGTTCAGATCCCTTCCGGGTACCTTAGGCGGTCCGTAGATTTTCTCGTAAATTTGGTCTCCCAGATGCACCACAAAACCTACATCCTCTTGGGAAATGTGCCTAAAGGCAGAGTAGTAGCCATCCGCATAGTTCTGGCAAGTGATAAAAGCAAAACTAAACTCCTCCGGGCTTCTCGCAGGCAGTGTTTTGAACCTTCCTGTCAAAGAGGGAACATCTGCATACACAAAACGATAGTAGTAGGTGCCACCTGGCTTTAATCCATCCATGGTAAGCTTTACTGTGTAGTCCTTTGAGGGGTTTATTCTGTCTGCAGGTACACGAACTTGGACCACCTCCGAAAAGTCAGGCTTTGTGGATATCTCAAGCACCAGGTCCCTTTTCATACTTTCGTGTACCTTTGGCTCAATCCTTGTCCATAACACCACACTGTCCTGAGTAGGGTCTCCGCTTGCCACGCCCTGAGGAAAGACTTCGGGTGTGTCGCTGGCAAAGGCTTCCAAGTTCCTGGCAAGGAGATACAGCAGAGGCACACTTATGAACTCTCTTCTTGTAAGCATGTCTTTACCTCCTTAGCTGGTATTCTACCTCCACCCTCAGGTTGATGGGCTTTCCTTCTGGGGGAGGGGGAAACTTTAGACTTCTTATGAGCCTTAAGGTCTCGTTGTCTATGGAGGAGCTTCCGCTGGAGCTTGCAAGCTTTACATTGACGGGATTTCCAGATTCATCTATAGTAAAGCTAACTACCACTGTTCCCTCTTCTCCCCTTCTCTTTGCTTCTTCTGGATAGCGTTTTTTGGACTCTATTATGCTCTTCACCAAGGCAAAGTATCTGCCCAGTTGGTTTGCAGGAGAGGACAAGGTGGGCTTTTTTTCTCGAACCTGCTGTGGGTTTTCCACCCTCTCGCGAGGAGTTACCTCCTGCTTGGGAGCCTCTCCACCGATTATCCTCTTATCCTCCCTCAGAGTTTCTTTTGTGCCTGCTTCCTGAGTGGTCAAAGGTTTAACCTCCTGCGTCACTGGACTATCTTGGATTGGGATCTCTCTCTTTGGCTCTTCCTTTAACTTTTGCTCCTGCACCTTTTGTAATTGCTGTGGGAGTTTTTCTTGAGTTTTTCTTTCTATTCTCTCTCTCTTTGGTTCCTGCTGTGTTCGTCTTTCAACCTTTTGTTGTTGAGGTGGGCTTTGAGGCTTTTGCTCCAAAACTGGAAGGCTTATCATTTCCACTACCTGCTGAGGAGTTTCCGGCAAAGAGTAAAGGGCGAGCCTTGAGAAAAGGAACGCTACCGCTACAGCTGAAAAAGAAGAAAAAACAAAAGAACTAAAAAGGGTAAATAACCTCTCCCTTTTGAGTCCTGCGTTCATTTTTTCTCACCCGCTACGGCAATCTTAGAGATTCCCTCTTCCTTTAATACATCTATAACATTCATAAGATGCTGAGCCTTGAATCTCTATCCGCCACTATAACCACCGCCAGTTGATCCTTTTGGGTTATACCCTGTAGGTAAGACCTTAGGGCTTGAATGCCCTTTCCTACATTCTGGGTTTCTACGTCTCCGTCTTTGTTTATGTAAACCTTAAGGGGCTCTTTCATTTGGGCAGTTTCAAGGGTGGAAGAGGTAGGAAGCTTTATATTTTGAAAGAGCATGGGAAAAACATTCAAAGTGTAGAGAATAAAGAAGGTGAGCAAAAAAAGCATTATGTCTATCATTGGGATTATTTGTATCTCTTCCTTTTCTTGCTCGGGTTCCTCAAGCATTAACAAAAGTCTTTGTCTCTTCATAGCTCTTCCTCCAAAAGTTTGATCTTTAGCTCTTCCTTTATCTGGTGGTGCTTTGAGATGAAGAACTTATACCACAGATAAAACCAAAGGGACATGGCTATACCCACCGCGGTAGCTACCAAAGCCAAGCCTATGGCACCGCTTATCTCACCCGCACCCGCCACTCCCTTCCTTCCCAATTCCACAAAAGCCATTATTAAGCCTATTACCGTTCCCAAAAGCCCCAGGAGAGGGGAGGTGGTGGCGGAAAAGTCCAAAAACCAGAGACCCTTTTTAAAGTCTAAGAGCCAACGCATTAAATCTAAAGGTTCTGTGTTTGGCTTTTTTCTGAGGCTTGATAGCTTCAAAAACACTATGTAGTTTCCGTAGAAAAAGACAAGGAACATCAGTATAAAGACCACTATCTTAACCGTTTGCATGGCTAAAACCTCCCGCTGAGTCCTACAGAGATTGTGAAGGGTGCTCCAGCATAGTAGGTTCCAGAAGTGGTTCCGGGAGATATCCTTCCCACATACTTCTTATCCGTTAAATTCACCACATCCACGAATAAGTCTATACTTTTGTATATCCTCCTCTGCACGTTGAGATTTACCAGAGTGTATGAAGATACCTTTTCCGTGTTGATAAGGTTTCCGTACCTTGAGCCAATGTACTGCACGCTTGGGCTTATTCTAAAGCCCATTAGTTCAAACCTACCGCCAAGCTTTACCATGTATTCGGGAGTGTCTGGCACTGTTTTGTCTTTTATGTTATAAGGTGTATTTCCGTCGTAGAATTTTTCATCCTTAAACTTGGCTTTGTTGTAGGAGAAGGATGCATAAATGCTTGTACTATTTACAGGCACAATACCCAGTT
>JAEMPM010000130.1 GCA_022759285.1 Thermocrinis sp. | reverse complement strand
CAGCTTCCTCTTGACCTACAACAGAGTATGTAAGATAATCTTTTAAGTGAGAAGCGTAAGGAAAGTTCGGTGCCTAAAGGGTGAGCTAAGGGTTCCTTCCGACAAATCCATCTCCCACAGGGCTGTTATATTGCCAGCTTTGGCAGAGGGAGAGAGCTATGTCCAGGAGTGGCTCTTGTCCAAAGACACCTTGGCAACCCTTAACATAATAAGAGCTTTGGGTGTTAAAGTCCGGCACAAAAATGGCACTCTAAGAATAAAGGGTTCAAACTTTGAGCTTTCAGAACCTCAAAAGATCCTTGATGCAAAGAACTCGGGCACCACAGCTCGGCTCATGCTCGGCGTCTTGGCTACTCAGAGATTTTTCGCGGTTCTCACGGGAGACCAAAGCCTGAAAAGAAGACCTATGCTCAGGGTAGTGGAACCTCTAAGAAGGATGGGTGCTTACTTAGATGGCAGAGAAGAGGGAGATAAGCTACCCATTGCCATAAGGGGTGGAGCATTAAAAGGCATATCCCTCTTTAACAAAAAAGCCTCTGCTCAAGTAAAATCCTGCGTACTTTTGGCTGGGTTAAGGGCGGAGGGTATTACAGAGGTGTATGAGCCCTACCTCTCTCGGGATCACACTGAAAGGCTACTTTCTGCAATGGGTGTAAAGCTCATCTCCTACGATGGAAAGGATGGCAAAGTCGTAAAGCTGGAGGGAGGGCAGACCTTAAAGGCTACAGAGATCCTTTGCCCTGCAGATCCATCTTCCGCCGCTTTTTTCACTGCAGGAGCTGTCCTCTTGAAGGATAGCGAGATTCTGCTTAAAGATGTCCTTGTAAATCCTACAAGGGATGGCTTTTTTAGAAAGCTAAGAGAGATGGGTGCCTATGTGCGGTATGAAAACCTAAGGGAAATATCCGGCGAACCTGTCGCAGATGTGTATGTCAAATACTCAGAAGTGCTAAAGGCAGTGGATGTTCATCCTGAGGAGGTCCCAAGCCTTATTGACGAAATTCCAATACTTGCGATAGTTATGGCACATGCACAGGGTGTTTCTACCATCAGGGGAGCGGGAGAGCTTAGGGTAAAAGAGAGCGACCGTATAAAGGCAATCGTGGAGAACCTAAGAAGGATGGGTGCTAAGGTAGAGGAGTACGAAGATGGCTTTTCTATTGAGGGAGGAACTCCTTTACGAGGTGCTCTCATAAGAACTTACGGAGATCACAGAATAGCCATGAGCTTCACCATCGCTGGGCTTACCGCGGAGGGAGAAACCCAGATAGATGATCCAGAGTGTGTGGCGGTTTCATACCCTAACTTCTTCCAGGACTTAGAAAGGCTGACATGCTGAGGAAACTACTCTTTGAAGATATTCAATACAAGGTAGTATCCCTCATTGTGGGTTTTTTACTGTGGTCTGCGGTAAATTTTGGAACGAGAGCAAGCTTATCTGTGGAAAAAGAGGTAGAGCTTAAAAACGCCCAAGACAACTATGTTTACAAGCTATCAAGAAAAAAGGTCAGAATGAAGGTTAGCTTTGTGGAAAGGCTTGTTTCAGAGAGTGCCTTGGAAAACCTCCAGCCCTTTGTGGATGTTAGAGGTTTAAACACCGGAAGGTATTTGTTAAATGTGGATGTAAAGAACCCTTATAAATTCTTTGTATTGGTGGATAAGGTGGAACCGGAGAAGATTGAAGTTATAATTCAGGAAGCCCCCCAAAGGAGGGAGAGATAGTTTTATCCGCAGGAGAAGCCATTTCCACAACCACAGAAGCCGGTCACGTTAGGGTTCCTTATGGTAAATCCACCACCCATAAAGTCCATAACATAGTCCAGTTCTGCGTTATTTACATAGGGCATAGAGAATTGATCTATAGCTATCTTAAGCCCAGGGTATTCAAAGACAAAGTCTGTTTCTTCTATGGTGTCGTCAAAGCCCATGGCATACTGAAAGCCCGAGCATCCACCCGGAACGACCCTTATCCTGAGGATGGGCTCCTCTATGTTGTTTTCTTTTGCTATGCGTGTTACCTCTTGAACTGCCCTTTCAGTTGCAAAAAAGTTATAAGTTACGTTCTGCATACCTTACCTCCTTAATTTTAATTCCATGAAAAATAAAGAAAAGATAATGGTTCTTTCATAGAATGCAATATGATGGTTATCATCTAATGCCCACCAAGCTTTCCAATATGTATCTAAAACTCTTTGCATCTATGAGCTTTACGCCCACCCGGTCCGCCCACCTATGCAGTCCCTCATCTCCCGTTACCAGGATAGCGTCCAGTTCATAAGCAAGCAGTAAAACATCCACATCCTCCTTGCTGTCTATTATGCCGACCCTTAGGGCTTCTCTGTACTTTTCCCTGAGTTTGGTTATTACTCTACCCGTTTCGGTTTCTGTTAGCCTTCCCGCTTCCCTTGTGTGCTCTTCTGCCACCCTCAAGCCTTTGTTTATTCTGTATCTCACCTCCTCTATGAATTCATATAAAAACTCCGCTGGGATCATAAGGTTATATCTTCTTGGGGAACGTATTCGTACCACCAATTCAAACTTGGGCTTTAAATCTCCAAGGGAGACCATCTTGTTGAACTCTTCATAAACCGAAGAAGGCATATAAAACTGAGCCTTTGAGTGATAAGCTAAAGAGAGAAAGTTCTCTATGGCGCCCATCTGATCCTTTTCAAATTGGGAATACACGTCCGGGTTTGTAAATACGCTTGTATCAAGTAC
>JAEMPM010000017.1 GCA_022759285.1 Thermocrinis sp. | reverse complement strand
AAAAACGTGCCCATCCTAAACCTCCTGTAATTGCTGCCAACCTATGCCCAGCTACACTCACAATGAAGAAAAGTAGTGGTATCCAAAGTTTCACCATAAAGTATGCAACCATAAAGTTCAAAAGTAAATGCCAATTCATAAAACTCCTTCCTGTGGGTATCACCGACAATACCGCCACAAAGGGAAACGCCCCAGCCAAAATGGCAAGCACTATCCCTTGCCCCTTTGCAAGCAAATCAAACTTCAAAGGAAATTCCATGTAGGTGTTTTCAAACCACCAAGATTTTACATCAGATACAACTCCAGCAAGAAAGTTTTTCACAGGTGTATCGCTACTGATATTCATCTGCTTATCCACCCACTGTTTAGCTTTCTCCATTGCCTCCAACGTCCTTTTCTTCAAATCTAAACACGGGTTTTTCCCAGAACTATCCTTATTGGAAGAACTTTCAGGATTCTTCAAGCATGCCAGCACCGCATTTGCATACGTATCTGGATCTATATCCTGGTTTAAAATCTGAGCACACTGCTTAGCTATATCCTTTGCTACCATCCTGAACGCATCTTCAAATTGCCCACAGTTGATAAAAGCTTTATCTCCAAAATGAGTCAGCAAATCCCAAGTTTTATCACCAATAGCACCAAGAAGAGCAAAACCTATAGTTGTCAACGTAGCAGCTCTACCTAAATGAGTAAAATTAATAGCAAGCCACACAAGAGCACCAAATTTTCCCATAAATTCCAAACTTCTTCCCGCAGCTTCAGCAAGACTACGCGGGCTGAACATCAATACAAAGTTTTCCCCAACCTTTTTGCCAAAAGCAACCCATCCATCAAACCCATTATCATAACACTTTTCAAACGCATCTACCCTTGCCGAAAATGCTTCAATACTATCATCTTTCATCATTGAAATCCCCAGTGCCCAGTCTAAGGCAAGCATGTTAACAAGTCCTGCTGCATATCTTGGGTCTAAGCACGCTATAAGGTCAAGAGGAACTGTGTTTGCTTGCCCCGTAAGAGATCTCAAAAGCTTCCCATCCATAAAGTTAAACATCAAGCTCGCTACCTTGTCAGGAATGGCAAGAAGGGCAGATATCCCACTGGTCGGTGTCTCAACGTATAGCGAGCCATCATCTGTATTTACTTTTATACCCTCATCTTCTTTAATGCTTAACATCATACTGTTTGAATTCAAAATTATTGGGTTCAGTTCTACCACTACCTTTTGGGGTCTAAAAGCTGAAAAAATGATTGCACTGGAAAAGATAAGCCACATTATAAAAGCATTCCATTCTATCCTTTTCAAGCCTTTGCAGCCAAATAAGCAAAGACAGTCCAAGCACAAGGACAACCACGGGAATGAAAATAAACTTTGCCTGGGTAATTGCAGCCGAAAACCGAAGCCCACTTATTAACTCTACCCACTCCTCTGGGTGAAGAGTGATAAAATCTGCCATCTGTTATAATTTTAAGGCATGGATGTCTACTTGTGTAAAACAAAGCGATCTTTAGGGAGTAGCGTATATAAGCATACAAATCTTTCCTCGCTTTTTGACTACATGGGGGTATCTACAAAAGTTCGGCTGGAGGTAAGAGAGGGAAGTCCCTTTAGGGTATCCATTTATGACATACCTTTTTACTTTTTGATCAAGCCCCTTAGAGACTATGGCGAGTTTGCTTATCCATACAGAAAGAGAAAAACGCCTCAGGCGGTTTTGTATAAACTTTTCCATCTAGGTGTTTTGAGGGTCTTTTGGACGCAAGAGAGTTTAAGGCCGAGGCTTACAAACTGCACGAACTGTTTAGATGGGTGGCTGTATAAAGACCTGTTTTCAGACAGAGAAAGGGCGTATCAGGCGTTTTCTCCTATGGAGAATATAGCTTTGGTGGTGTTTTGGTGAGGCTATGAGCTGCGGGATAACGAGGCGGGAACTTTTTACTGCTTTAGGGGCACTTCCGCTGCTGTCGCTTTTTCCAGAGGAGGTTTTTGCGGATGTAGATCTTTTGCCCACAAAGTGCTTTTCTTGTTCTTTGGGAATATGCTTTTGTGGGTTTCCTCCAAGACCTGCCATAAAGGCAAGTTATTGGTATCCAGTAGGGTTTTTGGAGGCAAATAGAGAGTGTAAATTTTTAACGCACTTGATTCCCATTGTTGGGTCTGTGGTGGAAGCTCCTCTTACTGCGGTATGTCGGAGCGTTCCTATAGTTTTGGGCACTGGGGTAATAAAAACAGGTCCTATAGGGGCGGGGCAAAACTACATGCGGTTTCATGCAAGGTGGTATTCTTTGCCCAAGCCTTTAGGACTGGGTGGAGAAAATCCTGCTGACTGTGCATCTTTGTCCCTGTATAGGGTTGAACTGGATATTTGAAAAACTTTTGAACCTTCCAGTTGTATCTGAGTGGCTTAAGGTGTATCAAAATCTTATGAGTAAAGTGTCAGAGGTGGAAAACACGGTAAAGGAAAGCATAAAGCAGGCGATAAGTCCCATCCTTGACAAGGTAAGGAGTTTTATTCCTTCTACTGGTAGTGGGTGGCTGGACTTTTCAAAGGCACAGAGCGTTTTGAGTAAGCTAAATGAGCTAAGGCAGTGGATACCGATTGTGATAACTGAGCCGTTTTCTCCGTTGTGGCTTGTGGATGTGTTAAGTGTGGACAATGCAACTGCTCCAGCTATAGCTAATGCTATTCATACGTTAATTACGTCTTACTCTCCTCCTTTGGGAGTGATATCTT
>JAEMPM010000116.1 GCA_022759285.1 Thermocrinis sp. | reverse complement strand
TAGAGTTCAAAAAGGGACCGCTGGTCTAATGGCTTTAACTCCTCAAGCTTAGACAACTGGTAGGAAATCCTCTCTATGGTCTTTTTGTCTCTGACTTTGGAGAGTTCTTCCAGATAGAGGTCAACAAGATGCATTTATAGAGTATTGTAAAGGATGCTTGGTTTCTTTATAATTTCTATTCACTCAAATGGAACTTGTTGTTCAAAGGCTTGTTTATGGTGGGTATGGTGTTGGAGAGGTAAAGGGTAGGAAGTTTCTGGTTCGGTATGCAGCACCTAAGGAGTTAGTGGAAGTAGATGTTCTAAGGGAAACGAGAATATACACGGAGGCGGTGGTAAAGAAGGTAAAGATAGAGGGAGAGGGTAGAAGGCTTGCCCCCTGCAGGTATTATATGCAGTGTGGGGGGTGTCAGCTTCAGCATATAGAGTATGGACATCAGCTTAAGGCAAAGGAAGAGATTTTACTGGACGCTTTTGAGCGAATTGGGAAAATAAAGCTCGGTTCTGTCAGTGGGATACTTGCAAGCAAAGAAGAGTTTGGCTATAGAACACGAGTTCAGTTTAAGGTAAAAGACGGGCAACTTGGCTTTTTTGCGTGGAAGAGCAAGGACCTGGTTCCAGTGGACGAGTGCCTTTTAGCACATCCGAAAATAAATCAGCTAATACCCTCTCTGAAAGAGATTGTAAAAATTGTATCTGGTCTTCAGGAAATTCATGTTCTTTACTCGCCTTATGAGGATGAATACCTTTTGAAGCTGGTGGGAAAAGATGCACTAAGCGGGCAAAAACTCAAAGACATCAAAGAAAAGTTCTTGCCCAAAGAAGTGGTAAATGTGGGAAGCTATGTTCTTTCTGATGGAAAGCCTGTGAAAACTTCATCTGTAGGAAGAGACTTTACCTACTTCAGAAGCGGAAAGTTTCTTCTTAGGGTCAGCAGTGATTCTTTCTTTCAGATAAATTACACCCTTTATGAGGATTATCCCAAGTTGGTGGCTGATGGAGAGAGGGTAAAGAGGGTTCTTGAGCTTCACTGCGGCGTGGGACTTTTTAGCTTTTGGCTTTCAGAAAAGTGTGATGTTCTTTTTGGGTCTGATGCAAACCTAAGTGCGGTCAAAGATGCTATCTATAACGCTAAGCTAAACCAGATTTCTAAGACTGCCTTTGCCCATGAAAAAGCAATACATACTCTTAGATCCCACATGGGAGAGGTTATAGACCTTTTGGTTTTAGACCCGCCGAAAGAAGGCCTTTCAAAGCTGGATAAGGCTTTCATAAGTCAAAACAAACCAGAGAGAATAATCTACAAATCCTCAGAACCCACCACCTTAGCAAGGGATTTACACACTTTGACAACTTTAGGCTACAAAATTGAAAGCGTTTATTTGGTAGATGAACTCCCTCAAACTTTCCACATATCTGCGGTAGTTAAGCTGAGACTGTTGGAGGCTTTGGGATAAAAGAAGGTGTAGGATAAGAAATTAGGAGAGCAGTGGAGACTCCCAAACCGTTAGGAGTTTTGGGCACTACCTTTTGAAATGCGGAACACGAACTTTGGGAGTGAGGGATCTATCTCTTTTTTAGCTTCGTTCATAGCCTTCCAGACAGTTTTGAACAGATAATCCCATAAAAGTTGGGGGATCTTTCTGCGTTTTCCCGCTCCTAGGCTGTAGTTTTTTAGGTAGTGAAGGACGGTTAAGGTAGTGGTGATTTCGTCCCATCCTGCCTGCAGCGCCCTTTTAGCCATATAGGTAGCCCAAGCTAAATCTGTAGTGGTATCATCTATATCTTCGCCTTTTATTTCCAAAAAGTGTTCCCACCAATCTATAGGGAAGCTTTTGTAGTTCCCTTCTACATTTACAACAGGAATCAAAACATCCCCGTTTTCCTGCGGGTGAACTTCATAGCTGGGTTCTTTCACGTCTTCTTTGCATCTCAAGGAGTATATTTCCTGAGGAGTTAGATAAACCATCTTCCAAGAAAAGGAAAACTTTGCAATAGGGTCATCTTCGTATTTTCCGTTTGCTAAACCTGCTATTTGCCTATGTTGGAAAAAAGACCCTGCGGTGATGTCTCCCAGATGCCTTGCAAGTTCTTTTTGAAGTCTGTCTGCCTCTTCTATGGAAACAGGAAACTTGAGTTTGAAGTAAGACTGATGCTTGCTTTCTTCTACCTGAACAGAAAAAAGCGGAACTATACCGTAGGGATTTTTAAGATGGAAGTTGTTAACCCAAATCAGCGTTGTGGTAGCAGATGACAGATACCCTTTGTAGTAAAAAGAAGGCCTCCAAAGAATATCTTTACCTCTGCGATACTCATCTAAAAGTTCCAGCATTTCCTCATAAGCCCTTTCCACAGGAACTGCCTGCTTTACCCCCTGCCTGACTTTCGGACGCTTGTCTCTTTTGAAATCAAACAGAGAAAAATCAATAAGAAGTCCATCAAAGTGATGTGCAACTAAAAGCCAATAAGCTTTAGCCAACCGCAGGTCAAAACCCCTCTCCGCCATTTTCATCCTCCTAATGATTATTCTAACTTTACCTCTTTCTTATCCTACACTGGCACGCTGTAAGATAAGACTTACTTGCCCACAGTTTTCCTCCTTTTCTTATCCTACATTCTGCTTTTGTAGGATAAGAATTTTAGCGAAAAGTCGTCTACTGAGTAGAAAAATGAATAATGAGATGGGATCTCAGTTAGTAAGCCACGGTTCGTATTCCATAATCTGCTGGAAGGTATAAGGGCACTCTTTGG
>JAEMPM010000087.1 GCA_022759285.1 Thermocrinis sp. | reverse complement strand
GTGGCATCAAAGCTTGTGCTGGAGACTATTTTAGAGAATAAGGATATGCTGTATGCTGACATAGAGGGTGTGCTACTTTTGGCTAAGAAAAAGCTTGATGAGTATGTAAAGAATAATCCTTCCGCATACAACATGGGTTGTGCTTTGGCAGGACTTGTGATAAGGGAAGGGTGGGCTAAGGTTTTTAATGTAGGAGATTGTAGAGTTTACAGGCTTATAAATGGCAATCTTGTAAAGCTAACCATAGATCACTCGGTGGTAGAAAAGCTACTTTTGGAAGGTTTAATAGACGAAGAAGAAGCCAAGTACCATCCTAAAAGAAACGTGCTAACATCCGCCATCTTGGGAAACTTGTCTGATGTTATTCCTGAAGTGTATATAACAGAGGTAGAGCTTTTTGAAGAAGATATGTTCTTTTTGTGCAGTGATGGAGTATGGAGTGAGTTGGAAAAAGAGGAGATAAAGGAATGTTTATCAAAAGAAAAGCCTTGTGAAAGCTTGCTGGACGTTTTAAAAACAAAGCCGTTAAAAGATAACTTAAGCTTTGCCATCTTAAAAGTGGAGGGAGGATAACATGGATAGACTTCCAAAGTTTGCCAAAGAGCTTTTGAGGTTCTCCGCCACACATCCGCAGTTTATTCTCTTTGGGAATGTGTATGATATTTTTCCTTTACCTTTGTCCGAAGAAGACAGATACATTCCCTATCCTCTTACTAAGTATTTGGGGGAGCTGTTAACCATCTATTCAAACTATGAATTAGTTGTAGAGTATGTTCCTCTTGAGGGCTTTCAGTTTGTGAGTGGAAAGGCGGAGATATACAAAGAAATCACAAAAAGAGAATTGCCGGACAGAATAGTAGCACTAATCGACGTTTACGAAACAATAAAGCACATTATAACCAATAAGGAGCATAAATGTGCAGTGTTAATAAATTTTGGCTCAAGAATGACGGAGATTTCTTGCAATAGAGATTACCCAGACTTTATGTACCATATGTTCAGACTTTCACTCCAGCAAAATCCTACGGGCAACCCACCTACTTTTAACCCTGTTCTGTTTATTGTGGATAAAGACAACGATATTCCCGCTTGGTACATTTTGGAAAATCCAAGGGTTAGGACAATACCCATACCAAAACCGGATTTTGAGATAAGAAGATACATAGCTAAAGTAGTTCTTCCAAGGGTTAAAGGTTGGAGTGAATTGAGTGAAGATAAAAAGGAGGATGTTTTAAAAACCTTTGTGGATATGACTTCTGGCATGTATTCAAGGGAAATGCTGGCTATTGTACAGTTGGCAATTAGGGAAGATCTGTCGGCTTCAGAAATAGGAGAGTCTATCAGAAGGTATAAAGTTGGTGTTCCGGATAATCCTTGGGCAAAGATAGACAAAGACAAGCTTTTGAGGGCGGAAGAGTATTTAAGAAGAAGAGTTATGGGTCAAGAGCAAGCCATAAAAAGAACCGCAGATATCCTTAGGCGTGCGTACTTTAACCTGTCGGGTACTCAGTATTCAAGGTATTCCACAAGACCAAAAGGGGTACTTTTCTTTGTCGGTCCCACTGGTGTGGGTAAAACTGAAATGGCTAAGGCTTTGGCAGAGCTTATCTTTGGAAGCGAGCACAATTACATAAGGTTTGATATGTCGGAGTTTTCCCAAGAACACACCAACCAAAGGCTAATTGGGGCTCCGCCAGGTTATGTGGGTTATGAAACGGGTGGAGAGCTTACTAACGCAGTAAAACAGAATCCATTTTCAGTTATTCTTTTTGATGAAATAGAAAAAGCTCATCCAAGGATATTGGATATATTTTTGCAAATCCTTGACGATGGAAGGTTAACGTCCGCAAAGGGAGAAACGGTTTATTTCTCCGAAAGCATAATAATCTTCACATCTAACTTAGGCGTAGCGCAGAGGGTAAAACCTGACATGAGCTACGAGGAAATATGTGAAAAGCTTATGGAGGAAATCCACAACTTTTTCAAATACTCCATAGTCAGACCAGAGATACTAAACAGAATAGGTGAAAACATTGTAGTTTTTGATTTTATAAGACCAGAAACCGCAAGGCTCATAATGGAGAAAATGCTTAACAACATAAGGTTTAAGCTTGAGGAGGAAAAGGGGATTAGCTTAATAATTTCCGATAAGGTAAAGGAAAAGCTTTACCAAGAGATAGTCAAGGACCTTAGCATGGGTGGAAGAGGGATTGGCAATAAATTGGAAGTTCTCTTTGTTAATCCTCTTTCAAGGCTTTTATTTGAACTTTTCCCGAAAGAAGGCTCTACAGTCTATATAGAGGACATTTATAATGACGGAGTGGAAGGATGGAGACTAGAAGGCTCCTTGTAAGTCTTGTACACTATCCCGTTTACGTGCTTGGACCTGGTGTAAGGGTAGGACTTTGGACACAGGGTTGTTCTATAAAGTGCAAAGGATGTATGTCTAAACATACTTGGGCTTTTGATGAAAGCAAAGGCATAGATATAGAGTCCCTTTCGCATAAGCTCATAAGCTATAAATGCAGTAGGCTAACAATAAGCGGTGGCGAACCTTTTGATCAACCAGAAGCTTTTCTTGAACTTTTGAAAAGGGTCAGACCATACTTTGAGGACATTTTAGTCTATTCGGGCTACGAAATGGAGTTCTTGAAAGAAAGGTTTCCTGAACATTTATCTTTCATAGACGCCCTTGTGGACGGTGAGTTCATAGAAGGGCTGGAGAGCAATTATCTCTACAAAGGTTCAGACAATCAAAGGCTGTTTGTTTT
>JAEMPM010000020.1 GCA_022759285.1 Thermocrinis sp. | reverse complement strand
GTGTTTGGCAACTGGAATAACCCTGAACAACCTATGGAACATTCACATGGACAATACAGGCATAAGCCTGTTAGAGTTTAACGGTAAGAGTTTTCATCTTAGGCTTTTAAACAGCCTCTGCCACTTATGAATATTTGTATACGGTCTTTTCCTTTTTAACCAACTCCTGAGGGGTTCCTTCTCATCCAGAACACTATAAGAATTCTTCTATCAGGCCTTCCAAAGGCTTTTGTCCCGATTTCCTTCCCGCATCCCTGAGAACCACCTTGGCACCCTTGTCCCCTATAAGGGCTTTAACACCTTTTGACGCACTTACTATAGTTTTAATGCATTTAAAGAGGAATTATAATTTGTGTTTACGGGAGGTTTTTCGTGAAAGCGCTGCTGTCTTTACTTATACTCTTTAGTTTTCTCTTTGCTCAAGACCTTTATCAGGGATTTGTAAAAGAACAGGTAAAGCAGATTCCACTTAAAAAAGCCATAGTCTTTGGTAGAGGAAAGGCAGAGCTTATCACCTTTATGAACCCAGACTGTGGGCATTGCAGGAAAGAGTGGCAGGAGCTAAAGAAGGTGCCAGACAAAGTGAAGGTTTATATATTTCTAGTACCCTTCAGAGGGCACGAAGAGAGCAGGTCAAAAGCAGACTACATAGCCTGCTCAAAGGAGCCCATAAAAGCCTTAGATGAAGTTCTCTCCGGCAAGTTCGATGGAAAACCACCTAAGGTACCAAGATGCCCTCTTGTGGACGAACACATAAGGCTAGCAGAATCTCTAAATGTGGGCGGAACGCCCTATAACATAATACTGAAAGATTACAAAGTTATTGAGGGCTACAATCCAGAGCTTTTAAAGATCATGGGTGTTAGAAAGTGATCGTAGTTCTTATTGGTCTATCGGGCAGTGGTAAATCCTTTGTGGCAAACATCCTCCACAGGGAATTTGGCTTTGAGTGGATCAGAAGTGACCAAATAAGAAAGGAAATGGCAGGTATTGAACCTACCCAAAAAGTAAAGGTGGGCTTTTCAGAAGGTATATACTCCGAAGAATGGACAAAGAGAGTCTATGAAAGGATGCTTGACTTGGCGGAAGAAAAGCTAAAGGAAGGTAAAAACGTAGTTTTAGATGCAACTTTTTTAAAGACTTGGCAGAGAGAGAAGGTAAAGGAACGGTTCCCTTCTGCAATTTTCATTTGGGTGGTTGCCAAAGAGGAAGAGATCATAAAAAGACTCTCCTCAAGGCAGGATATATCGGATGCAGGAGTAGAAATTTACCTACGCCAGAAGGAGGTTTTTGAACCACCGAAGGGAGTTCTCACCTTAGACACCTCAGAGAACGAACACAAGCTTAAGGAGAAGCTGAAAGAGCTCCTAAATTTATAGCACCCTTAAAGCACTCCAGAGCCTTTTCTAAATTGCCACCTTCCGCAGGACAGTCCGGTTCCATACCTTTTTCTCCAACTACCAAAGTGCCATCGGGGAACTTCATAGCAAAAGTAATGAGCCTGAGGACTAAACCACAGTTGTTCAAGGGGTACATGTTGCTACCCACATACTTGCCCACAGTTCTCTCACCAGCTACGATTGCTTTTGCGTATCTTTTTAGAAGGCTCGCCAAAAGCTCCGCAGCGGAAGCTGTATTTTTGTTCACTATTACAAATATAGGTTTTTTAAAGGCTTTTTTTGATTTGAATTCATAGACACTGATGTCCCCTGAGGATGTCTCTAGATAAAACATAACGCCCTCCCCACTCAAAAGCATATCCGCAATCGCTTTTGCAACGCTTATTAAGCCTCCGCTGTTGTTGCTAAGGTCAATGATCAGCCCATCTATTCCTTCCCTTTCAAATTCCTCCATAGTTTGTTTAAATTCCATTATCGCCGGGTTTGTAAAATTTACAAGATGAACGTAGCCTATTTTTTTGTCTCCTAAGTTTATAACCCTTTTTTCTTCAATAGGATTTATGGTAAAGTATCCTTTTTGCACCTCAAGACTTTCAAAGACCCCATTGCGTATGATCTCAAGCTTTACCGGTTTGTTGGCAGGTGCGTTTCTTATTGTAAAGCTCCACTTGTTTTTGTCCGTCTCCCCGTTTATTGAGTAGATGATGTCTCCCTTTCTCAGTCCTGCCTTTTCTGCGGGCGAACCTTCAAAGACCTTTATAATTACCCCATCGTCATTCCACCTAATACCCACTCCAAAGAGCCTGGCTTCTGAATACCAAGTTCTGTCCTCCTCAAGCTTTGTTATGGTAGTCCACTTGTCTCCCTTTGCGCGCAAAAAGGATATGGCTTCTGATTCATCCTTCCACTGCGGAATTTCTGAAAGCTTATCCTTCCAGAGGTAATACCGTATGATGTACTCCCTTAGCTTGTTTAAGGTTTCCTCCTTTGAACATTGCTCTTGGGCATAAGAAAGGCAAGCCAATAAGATAATCAGTAGGAAAGGAATGCCCATCGTGAGTGGAAATATTATACCCTTTGGGAGAAATTTCCAGAGGGTTTATAAAGACTGTTCTAAAAATACAACTTCATTGACACACAAGAATTTTAAAGCTAAAATCTAACTCTGATGGTGCTTGGCAAGTTCTGAAGGTAGCCCTCCTCTTCCCTATTCTTGGAAAGGTCTTACCAAGGGACCTTTCTCCTCTGAAGCCGGTGTTGGTGGAAGGGGTGTGGGATAGGGTGAGGAGCAAGTTAGTTCCCTTAGAGGCTGGAGGAACGGTCCCAACAAGGGATTTTTAGAGCAGCCTCAGAGGGTTTATACTTAACAATG
>JAEMPM010000053.1 GCA_022759285.1 Thermocrinis sp. | reverse complement strand
CATAACAGTAAAAGTAAAGGCTTTGAAAGTAAAAAAAGTGGCAAAAGCCACAGAAGTATGGAAAATACATGAAGTAGCTTTCTTCTTAGCTCTATGTTCACTCCCACTCTATGGTGGCAGGTGGCTTAGAGGATATATCGTACACCACCCTATTTACACCCTTCACTTCGTTTATGATCCTACGCATCACATGGTCTAAAAACTCGTAGGGCAGTTTAGACCAGTCGGCGGTCATTCCATCCACACTATCCACAGCCCGTAAGCCCACTACCCTTTCGTAGGTCCGAGCATCCCCCATCACCCCAACGCTCTTTACTGGCAATAACACTGCAAAGGCTTGCCAAACTTTGTCATATAGTCCCCATTTTTTTAGCTCTTCTATGAATATAGCATCTGCCTCCCGGAGTATATTTAGGTCTTCTTCCTTTACCTCTCCCAAGATCCTGATGGCAAGACCCGGACCAGGAAATGGATGCCTCCGAAGTATGCTTTCAGGAACCCCCAGGAGCTTTCCTATTTCTCTAACTTCGTCCTTGAACAGTTCCCTCAAGGGTTCCAAAAGCTCCAAAGACATCTTCTCTGGCAATCCTCCTACGTTGTGATGGGTCTTTATTACTTGGGCTCCCTCTATGCCCGCACTCTCCACCACATCGGGATAGAGGGTTCCCTGAAGCAAAAGCTCCGCCCCAAAGTCCCTTGACTCCCTCTCAAAGACCTCAATAAAAGTATGACCTATTATCCTTCTCTTTTCTTCTGGATCTTCTACACCTCTCAGTCTCTCCAAAAACAACTGGCTTGCGTCAACCTTCTTGAAGGGAAAGTTCGCTGCCCTAAAGTAGCCCTCCACCTCTTGTGCTTCGCCCTTTCTTAAAAGTCCATGATCCACAAATATACCCAAAAGGTTGTTTCCAATAGCCCTGTAAGTTAGGGCAAAGGCCACTGTAGAATCCACACCGCCAGAGAGGGCACATATAACCTTTCTGTTTCCTACCTTCTGCCTTATCTCCTCTACGCTCCTTTCAATAAAGTCATCCATCTGCCAGTTCTTTTCTGCCTTTGCCACCTTGAAGAGAAAGTTGGCAAGCATCTCCTTTCCATACTGGGTGTGAGCGACCTCTGGATGGAACTGAACGCCATAGATGGGTTTTTCTCTGTGCCGAATTACCGCATAAGGAGAGTTTTCCGAGCTTGCCAAAACCTCAAAATATGGTGGCAGTTTGGAGACCTTATCCGCATGACTCATCCACACATCAAAGCTTGTTGGGAGTCCTTCAAAGAATGGATCTTCCTTCAGAACTTGCAGCTTTGCCCTGCCATACTCTTGCCTTTGTGCCTTTTCCACAACACCACCTAACTGAAAGGTTATCGCCTGGAGCCCATAGCATATGCCAAGGATGGGTATGTTGAGCTCATACAGTCTTTCGTCAGGTAGTGGAGCCTTTGGCATATAGACGCTGGCAGGTCCTCCAGACAGGATAATAGCATAGGGCTTCTTTTCAAGTAGCTTTTCCACCTTCTCATAAAAAGGCACAATTTGACTGTAAACTCCTAACTCCCTTATCTTCCTGGCGATTAGCTGGACATACTGGGAACCAAAGTTAAGGACCAAAACAGGTCTCAGCATAAAAATATGATAAACTTAAAACCTATGGAATACCACGTGAAGGATCTTAGCTTGGCAGAGGAAGGAAAAAACCGTATAGAGTGGGCAGAAAGGGATATGCCCGTATTGAGAAGCATAAGGGAAAGATTCAGCAAAGAAAAGCCCTTTAAGGGTTTAAGGATATCTGCATGCTTGCATGTAACTACAGAAACCGCTAACCTGATGATCACCTTGAAGGAAGGTGGTGCAGAGGTTTATCTTACTGCGTCAAACCCCCTATCCACCCAGGATGATGTTGCCAGTGCTTTGGTAAAGTATTATCAAATTCCTGTCTTTGCTATAAAAGGTGAGGATACGGAAACCTACTATTCCCACATAAGGGCTGTTATAGAAAAGGAACCCCACATAGTAATAGACGACGGAGCGGACCTAATATCTACCATCCATAAAGACTATCCGCACTTGTTAGGTAAGATAATGGGTGGTATGGAGGAAACCACCACGGGTGTAATAAGGCTTAAGGCTATGGCACAAAAAGGTGTTCTGGGCTTTCCTATTATCGCAGTAAATGATGCCTACACCAAGCACATGTTTGACAACCGCTACGGTACAGGTCAATCTACTATAGATGGCATTCTAAGGGCTACTAATCGGCTCATAGCAGGCTCTTACTTTGTGGTGGCTGGTTACGGTTGGTGTGGCAAAGGAGTAGCCCAAAGAGCTAGGGGTATGGGAGCAACAGTGATAGTAACAGAGGTGGACCCGATCAAAGCCTTAGAAGCCAAAATGGATGGCTTTTTGGTAATGCCCATGAAAGAGGCAGCAAAGCTCGGGGACTTTTTCGTTACCGTTACAGGCAACACTTCCGTCATAAGAGGGGAACACTTTGAAGTTATGAAAGACGGCGCTATAATCTCCAACGCAGGACACTTTGATGTGGAGATTGATAAGAAGGCTTTGGAAAGCATGGCTGTATCCAAGAGGGAGATAAGAAGGTTCGTGGAGGAATACACCCTCAAGGACGGCAGACGCATATACCTATTAGCACAAGGTAGGCTCGTAAATCTTGCCTCCGCAGAAGGTCATCCTGCATCAGTAATGGATATGTCCTTTGCCAACCAGGCACTCTCGGCGGAATACATCGCCAAAAACTACAAAAACCTTGAGAAGAAGGT
>JAEMPM010000175.1 GCA_022759285.1 Thermocrinis sp. | reverse complement strand
TTTTTTAAAGCAGCCCAATTATAGTAACGGAGGGGGAGGGATTCGAACCCTCGGTGGGCCTTACAGACCCACAGGTGATTTCAAATCACCCACCTTCGGCCGCTCGGTCACCCCTCCGAAATAATATATTAATACTAATGCCGAAACTTTGTATAGCATTGGACACTGAATACGAGAATGCCCTTAAGCTTGTCAAAGCCCTTAGGGGCAAAGATCTAACCTTCAAGGTGGGCTATAAGCTCTTTATATCTCACCACAGAAGGATCACTGAGCCCATAAAAGAGGAAGGCTTTGAACTCTTTTTGGACCTTAAACTCCACGACATACCAAGCACAGTTCAAAACGGCGTACTGTCTGCAAAGGAGCTTGGGGCGGACTATCTAACGGTTCATATAACCTCCGGAAGGGATGCTCTGAGGCGAGCGGTTGAAGTAAGCGATGGTCTAAAACTGCTGGGCGTTAGCCTTCTAACAAGTCTGGAAGAAGAACATCTAAAGGATTTTGGTGTATGTCTGTCAAAGGAAGAGTATGTGCTAAGGCTGGCAAGTATTGCCCTTGAGTGTGGTATTACAGGTCTTGTGTGTTCTGGGAAGGAACTTCCTCTTTTAAAGTCAAGGTTTAACTTCTTTGCGGTAGTTCCCGGCGTGAGGCTCGGACAGGAAGAGAGGGAAGACCAAAGGAGAGTTGTCAGTCTGGAAGAGGCTATAAGGAATGGCGCAGATATGGTGGTTTTAGGAAGGAGTATTCTTAGGTCTCAAGACCCTGTGAAAACTGTTGAAGATATTCTTCCCTTATTACAGACCCATCCCTAAGCTCCACAATGCGCTTTGTTTGTCTGGCTAAATCTATTTCGTGGGTGACCATTACAATGGTTGTCTGACTTTTGTTGATCTCTTTGAAAATGTCCATAACTTTTTGGGTGTTGGTGGAATCTAAGTTTCCGGTGGGCTCGTCCGCTAAAAGGACTTTCGGTTGGTTTATAAGAGCCCTTGCTATGGCTGTTCTTTGCATCTCTCCTCCAGAGATTTCATAGGGTTTTCTGTTTTCCTTTCCTTTCAACCCAAGTCTTTCTAAAAGAACCATAGCCCTTTCCCTTGCCTCCTTTACAGGCACACCCTTTTTTATAGCAGGCAAGATTACATTGTCCAAAAGGCTGAGCTCTTGCACAAGGTAATGAAACTGAAAGACAAAGCCAATTTTAGAATTTCTTAGGTAAGAAAGCCGTTTGTCGTTGGAGTAGTCTATTTTCTCATCCTCAAAGAATACCTCTCCTTCTGTTGGCTTGTCCAAAAGCCCCAGTATGTAAAGAAGGGAACTTTTTCCAGAGCCCGAAGCACCAATTATGGAAACAAATTCTCCCTCATAAATCTCCAAGTCTATGCCCTTTAAAATCTGCTCAGAACCTACAGTTTTTTTAATTCCGTTTAGTCTTATTAGAGGCTTCATTCCTTCAAAATTTCTTCTTTGAAGGCTTTCATTGCTTTAATTGCTCTCTCCGCAAGCAATCTTTTTTTTTCTTCTTTACTTTTGACAGTTTGGTCTAAAGGTGGCAAGAGTCCCATGACAGGTGCCATAGGCTGGAGGGTCCCTTGTTTAGAGGTGATGTATCTTATCAATGAGCCCAGCATGGTCTTCTCTGGTGGGACCACAAGGTCAAAACCTTTTATCAACCTTGACGCATTTATACCGGCCATCAACCCAGTGCCTACAGAAGCAGTATAACCCTCCACGCCCGTTATCTGACCGGCAAAAAAGATGTTAGGATATTTTCTCATGTTCAAAAAGGGTGTTAGTATACGGTTAGACTGAATAAAAGTGTTTCTGTGCATAGAACCAAGCTTTACAAAGACCGCATTCCTTAGGCATGGTATGAGCCTGAAGACCCTCTTTTGCTCTGAGTAGGTCATTCGGGTTTGAAAGCCTACTAAAGAGAGAAGTGTTCCCTCTCTGTTTTCTCTCCTGAGTTGCACCACCGCAAAAGGTTCCTTACCCGTCCTTGGGTCTATCAAACCCACTGGCTTCATGGGTCCAAAAAGGAGGGTTTTGTAGCCCCTTTCCGCCAGCGTCTCTATGGGCATACAGCCCTCAAAGTATACCGCTTTTTCAAAGTCCTTAAGCGGCACCTTCTCCGCCTTAAGTAGCTCTTCATAAAAAACCCTATACTCCTCCTCTGTTAAAGTGCAGTTGAAGTAGTCATCCGCACCTCCTTTGTTGTACCTTGAGCCCCAAAAGCCTTTGGAGAAATCCACGCTATCTGCCTCTACGATAGGAGAGATGGCATCGTAAAAGTAAAGGTATTCATAACCTACCAGCTCCTTTATATCCTCCGCAAGAGCTGGAGAGGTCAAAGGACCGCTGGCAATCACTACTACCTCATCTCTTGGTACCTTTTTAACCTCTTCATAAAAGACCTTTATGTTGGGATGATGGGTCAAAATTTCTGTGATCCTTTGGGAGAACTTTTCTCTATCCACCGCGAGGGCTGTGCCTGCGGGTACATAGAACTCTTTGGCGGTCTTTATAATCAAAGAGTCAAGGATTAAAAGCTCCTCCTTTAAAAGCCCTGCACCGGAGGTAAGCTCCATGCTGCCAAAAGTGTTGCTACACACGAGCTCTGCAAAATTACCCGTTCTGTGTGCGGGTGTCATCTGGTGAGGTCTCATCTCGTACAAATGTACCTCTATGCCTCTACTTGCCAACTGCCAAGCACACTCACTACCAGCTAAACCTGCACCTATGACTATAACTTTTTTCATTTCTGTGTTATTATATTAAGCAT
>JAEMPM010000051.1 GCA_022759285.1 Thermocrinis sp. | reverse complement strand
CTGGCAGGGTTTTTTCTTAATCATAACCAAAAACCTTTTTAAAGTGTTTGTAGGACTCTTACAATTACTTTTTTTTCAAAATCTGGGAGTGTTCCAAAATTTTCGTGAGCTTACTTTTCCGTGTCATCCTAAGGAGGTTGTAAAGCCGAAGGATTGCCTCTTTTAAAATAAGAAAAAAGGAAAAATGAGATTCTTTGCACGGCTTCGAAATGACACCATTAGGTCGTTTTTTGTCATCCTGAACAAAAGTGAAGGATCTCATGTTTTATTGTGTTTTAAAGGAAGGAAACGGTAGTAGAAGATTCTTCTGTAGCTGTAAAATGACAATGTGGATTTTTAGAGCACTCTTATAGAGGTTCTGATTCAATAAGCGTAATACAAAAAATCTTAGACATTGGACTTATCCCTGCTATAAAGATATAAAGCAAATTCAGTGTTTAAAGTTAAAGAGAAGATATAGCTAAGAAGTTAGCTATTGCTTGGACTATTCTTTGGAACTTCTACGTGATTTTAATTTATGTTGCATTTTTGTTTATTCTATCAGTCTTAGAAGAAATTCTTTTGATTTTTTGGAACAGGTTCACTTTAATTTTAAGTATTAACTTTAAAATGCTTCTGCAACTTACAAAATTTTTAGAACATCTTCCTAAGATGTTGTTAGATAGTGTATAATTTAGTTAAAAAACCATAAAAAAATGTAGCAGAAAAAATATTTTGTGATTCTTTTATCGTTGGATGAAGCAGTTAAATATTACTCTTTTGGAGGTTGTCATGTCAAAAAAAGTGTTTTTAACCCTTGCGCTGATTACAGGTTTACCTTTTTTATCTTGGTTTGTAGACAATCAATCAACAACCTTGGGAAGCATAGCAAAGGCAAATCCTTCGTCTAATCTCTCAGTGCCTTCTAAGGAAGTTATTTCTGTTGAGCTTTTTACCTTAGAGCGTGGATGGATAAAAAACGAAGGACAGTGGGACCAAAGGGCTCTTTTTTCTGCTCCGGGATATTTGGGTACTACATGGGTAACCAAAGACGGTGAGCTTTTGCATGTAGCAGTCAAAAAAGAAGAATGTAAAGAAAAAACAGCAAAAGCTAAAACATGCCCTGCCAAAAGTTGGGTAATTTCTGAACGCTGGGTAGATGGTAAGGTTCAAGACATAAAGGGAGAAGAAGAGCTGGGAACAAAGGTGAGCTACTTTATCGGCAACGACCCTTCTAAGTACAAATCTGGACTTTCTATTTACAGGTATGTTTCTTTGGGTGAAGTGTGGCCTGGAGTAGAGGTAAAACTGAAAGCTACTCAAAAGACAGTAGAAAGACTCTTTTACGTCAAACCCGGTGCTGACCTTTCTAAAATTCAAGTACAGCTAAATGGTGCAAAAGGTTTAAAGCTTTCTAAAGATGGAGAAATAATCATCCAAACTGATTTGGGAGATTTAAAACTTTCTAAGCCTATAGCATGGCAGGAAAAAGACGGTAAAAAATTTCCTGTAAAAGTTTCATACAAGCTAATTGATAAAAACCGCTACAGCTTTGTGGTAGCCAAAGCTGATCCAAGTTTACCTATTGTGATAGATCCAATCCTACAATCTACCTATTTAGGGGGAGCCTATGACGACAAAGCTTATGCCATAGCTATTCATCCAATAACTGGTGATGTATATGTAGCAGGAGTGACAACTTCGGCTGATTTTCCTAAAACTATTGGTGAATATATCGGAGGAAGTGACGCCTTTGTGTCAAGGTTAAACTCAAGCCTTACTCAAATCTATCAATCTACCTATCTGGGAGGAAGTTATTCCGATGTTGCCTATGCCATTGCTATCAACCCAACAACCGGTGATGTATATGTAGCAGGAGAAACCACTTCCGATAATTTTCCAAAAACTTTTGGCGGGGCACAAAGTAAAGGCTATTGTCCAGGTAATATCGATGCTTTCGTTTCACGGCTAAACTCAGACCTTACCCAAATCCTACAGTCTACTTATTTGGGAACAGATAGTAATGAGGTTATCTATGCCATAGCTATTCATCCAATAACTGGCGATATCTATGTGGCAGGATATACTTTTTCCGAATACTTTCCTAGAACTGCGGGTGGGGCACAATCAAAAATAGACTTAAGCACTCAAGCAGCCTTTGTATCAAGACTAAACTCAGATCTTACCCAAATACTTCAATCTACTTATTTGGCAGGGAAGGATTTAGCCACTTCTAACGAAGCTCATGCTCTTGCTATTAACCCCTCAACTGGTGATGTTTACGTGACAGGAATTACAACCGCTGCATACTTCCCTAAAACTGCTGGCGGAGCACAGCCAGGTAAAGGCGGGGGCTATTATGATGCCTTTGTATCAAGACTAAACTCAGACCTTACTCAAATACTTCAGTCTACCTATTTAGGGGGAGTCAGTGACGACGGAGCTTATGCCATAGCTATTCATCCTACAACTGGTGATGTTTATGTAGCAGGATATACTTTTTCCGGAAACTTTCCTGGAACTAAGAGCGGGGCGCAGAAAACTATGAAAGGAGATCATGATGCTTTCGTTTCACGACTAAACTCAGGCCTTACCCAAATACTTCAGTCTACTTACTTAGGAGGGTCCAGTTCCGATAATTCATACGCCATAGCTATTCATCCAATGACAGGGGAAATCTATGTAGCAGGAACAACTAATTCGAGTGATTTTCCTAAAGTTACTGGTGGAGCGCAGAAATATTGCAATAAATGTGGATACAATAATACAGACGCATTTGTTGCAAGACTAAGCTCTGACCTTACTAAAATTTTCCAATCAACTT
>JAEMPM010000057.1 GCA_022759285.1 Thermocrinis sp. | reverse complement strand
GACTTGCAAAGAATAAAGAGTTTTTTTATATTTTTATACTCCCATGAAGAGATTTATGCTAAAGTCTAAAATACACAGAGCAAGGATAACAGGTACGGAACTGCACTACGAAGGCAGCCTATCTTTGGATGTTAGCCTCATGGAAGCTGCCCAACTACTTCCATACGAGAAGATAGAAGTTTACAATGTGAATACAGGCAGTAGATTTTCAACTTATGTAATTCCTGCACCAAGGTATTCGGGCGAGGTGAGACTAAATGGTGCTGCTGCGAGGCTTGGTGCAGTAGGAGATATTATCATAATAGCGTCTTATGGCCTCCTTGACGAGGAAGAGTTAAAGGACTTTAAGCCTGTCCTTGTTTATGTGGATGAGCATAACCGAATAAGAGAGGTAAGAAAGGAGATTATGGAGGAGCTTGTGTGAAGTGGCAAATATCCAAAGTCTTTAGGTTTGAGGCAGGACACAGGGTTTGGAAGCAAAACCTAACCTACGGAAGGGGAGCAAACTTTACTGTTGGAAAGGAGATCCCAGTTAATAAGTGCATAAATTTGCATGGACATAGCTATGTGCTGGAAGTAGTGCTGGGTTCTGATACCCTTTCTGAGCAAGACATGGTCATAGACTTCTACCATGTAAAAAATGCCCTGAAGGAGCTAATAGATACCATTGACCACAGCTTCATCATAGATAAAATGGACCCTATGTATCCAGAGCTCAGGGAAGTAGCAGAAAAATACGGTGCCCTCAAGCTCTTCCCAGTGGATTTTTGCCCTACTGCAGAAGCCCTTGCCAAGTTCTTTTATGACTTTCTTGAAGACAAATTGAGAGCAGTGGGACTTTTGGAAGAGGTGAAGATTATAAAGGTGGTACTTTGGGAAACTGCAACTTCAAAGGCTGAATATTACGGAAATGTGTTATAATTTAATCAGGAGGTGAAGAAGGTTGGTGTTTGTGATAGTAGATGAAAACGAACCCTTTGAGAAGGCTTTTAAGAAATTTAAGAGGCTTGTAGAGAAAGAAGGGATACTTACAGAAGTCAGAAGGCGTCAATTCTATGAGAAACCAAGTGAAAAGAAAAAGAGAAGGGAACGTCAAGCGAGGAAGAGAATATTAAAGGCCATGAAGAAAAGAAACATGCTTTGAAAAACCATTTATCTATCCATCTTATAAGTTTTTAGCGCTTCTCTTTGCTCTTCTATGATAAACTTTCTTATGGTATCTTCATAATCTTTTTTCAAGTTTAAAAATTTTAAACCGAAACATGTTCTCTCGGTAGAGCCCGATATATACCTTATCTCCGCCAGAATGTTTTTAAAAGCTTTGCCTTTCCATTCAAATTCCAAAAGCAAACTATTGCCTTCTTTTGCTGAAACGAACCTATTAAAACAAACCTTAACTCCTTCCGTGCTTATGTTTTCTATAGTTCCTTCCAAAAAGGATTCCTCAGCTAGCTCTTCAATGAGAGATAGTTCCTCAGCTTTTACCTTCCTGTTGAAAAAGAGCACTCGTGCAAGGATGGATACCTTCCACCTTACAGAATTCCTTAGCTGGACTTTACCAAGTTTTTCGGTATGAGGAATAACCAAAATCACTTTTCCACCTTCAATGTAAGTATTTAAAACTTCCGCTTCAAAGTAATACCTACCATCGTCTTCCCTTAAAAAGGAAAACCTAACCTTTTCACCGGGTTGTGGAGACTCCGAAACTCTATCTAGGATAGCTATCTTTAGAGCCTCTTCTGTTTTTTCCCAAACTGCAGCATCGTATGACTTCCCTTTGTATGAAATAAAACCTGTCTGATAGACCTCTATGTCTCTCGTGGTAGCAAGTGGTAGAAACCATGGCAAATGTTCAAATTTGAGTTTCTTTCTAACACTAACAATGATAGGTATATTATCCGAGCTTTCCTTAACAAGTTTTCCGGCGCACTTTTCAAATACATACTTGTTGTGGAAAACTTTATTTGGGTCTTCCAGCGTGCTTGCACATTTATATAGCAAAGCTATTTCTTCTTCATTAAGCCCCATCTGCTTTCCGATAACCTCAAACTCTTTTCTTGCGGATCTACTGGTGAGATATCTTGATATGGTATAGGGAAGAGCTACAAGAATCGCCACAGAAGCTACAAGACCAAAGAGAACAAGCAGTATATCTGTTAGATTGGTTTGGAACATATATCTGGTGGCTTCTTTGAAGGTTTCAAATCCTCCCTGGTAATTCACACTAGAAATTCTCCTGTAGGTATTTTTCTGCCTCTAGGGCTGCTATGCACCCTTTCCCTACAGCCACAGCTGCTTGACCGGTGGATCCGCTTCGGCAACTTCCACATGCAAAAACACCTTCCACACTGGTTCCCATTCTCTCATTGGTGATGATATATCCTTTATCGTCCATTTTGACAAAACCTTTAAGAAAGCCGGTGGCAGGCTCCAAATCGATGTAAGTAGATATATCTTCCACTTCTAAGGTGGAAAGCTCTCCCGTTTGTGTATCTTTCTTCCTGTAGATTTTCAAACCAAATCTTTCTGCCAGCTCTTTGAACCTGAGGGACGACTCTTTACCGCTTATCCCCCCTGGAAAGCCAGGATAGTTTTCCACCAAGTCTATAATGGCTATCTGTCCCTTGATGGTACCCTTCTCCAGAAGAAGGGTGTTCATCTTTACCCTTGCACAGTAAGGGCCAGCGGTCAATCCCGCTGGACCATTGTCCACTATAATGCAATCGTAAAGTATATCCTCAGAAATCATATGTGGCTCAGGAGCATTTGTCTTATGACCTCTTTAGGTTGAACGCCAATTCTTGTATCAACCA
>JAEMPM010000067.1 GCA_022759285.1 Thermocrinis sp. | reverse complement strand
TTTTTGGAAAAACCTTTATGCTCCAGCCGTGCAGTTCAAAGATGTGTTTTACCATAGCAAGCCCCAACCCCATACCCTCCGGGTTTGAAGACTTGTAGGGCATAAATATGAGCTCTTCCTCCCCCTCTTGGATGCCTTTTCCGTCGTCTTCGTAAATAAAGCCCTCCTCGGTGAGGGACACCTTTACCTTTTTTGCACCCCACTCTACGCTGTTGTTAAAGAGATTAAAAAAGCATTCTTTTATCATGCTTCTGTCTGCCTTCACAAAGCTACTGCCAATGACCTCCACTTCCAGGTTAGGATATAGCCTTGCTAATTCCCTTATTAGATCTCCTAGCTCAAAGCCCCCTACCTTTATCTCCCTTTGATAGGAGAGGTCCCTAAAGTAATTGACCGCAGACTTGATCCTGTTTATTTCCTTCAAAAGTAACCCGCAAACATTTATTACCTCTTCCTTGCTTAGCTTATCTCTTTGGGCAAGGAGTTGTAGTCTCTCCAGATGTAAGCTTATGGGAGTAAGTGGATTTTTAATTTCGTGGGCGAGTCTTTTGACTGCATCCTGCCAAGTCCGGAACCTCTCTGCGGTAATAATGGGGCGCAGGTCCTCGTAGATCTCCAAAAGACCAAGGGGAAGCTGAACCTCTGTTTTTCTAACCTGTGGGTCTTCTTTACTCATTTCCCTGTAGGCTTGGTTTTCAATAACCTCCCCTCCTTTGCCAACGAACCTTATACCTATAGGCAGACTCTCTATCAAAGATCTCAATGTCTCCTTTTCCTTCTCAAGCCTGCTATACAGTTCCCTTAGCTCCTCCTTCATGGTGGAGAAAGACCTGGCAAGTTGGGAAACCTCATCCTCCGTGTTTGGCACCCCTACAAAAACATCAAAGTTTCCTTTAGCGATCTCCCGAGCCTTTGAAGAGAGTTCCTCCAACGGGACACTTATATGCCTTGCCACCAGGTTCCCAAACCACAAAGACGCAAGCAAGGCAACCAAGGAAATTAGCACTAAAAAGTATATGTATATGCCACCTATAATATCCCTTGACTTCACCAAGTTTCTGAGGCTGGTGGAAACCTCATAAAGGGCGTTGATGCCATTTTTTAGTTTTTGGTCTTTTAGAATCTCCACCCTGTAATCTCCTACGCACAGGATGAAAGCATTTTCCCTTTCTTCCTCAACGCAAGGTGCTTTTTCCACACTCTTTACACCCTTTAGGGCAGAAGCAAACTCCCTTGGGTCTTCCCCTTTGCTGATTATGGTATAAAAAAAAGACCTGTACTCTTCAAGCTTGTCCCTCTCGTAGGCGTTAGCCATCTGCAAAAGTTCTTCTGTTTTCTGTGCCACTTCTTTGAGCTGAGAGCTAACAAAGGTTTTTGTGGATTGCAACAGAACTATTGAGGATGCCAGGTTTAGAAAGAGTATGGGTAGGAACATATACAAAAAAAGAAGGTTGGAAAGACGCCTCCTCAGGTTTCCTCTCTGAGCTTGCAGGTAGGTTTTTATGAACTTTCTGAAGAATATAGAAAAAACAACCACAAGAATGAGAAGGTCCAGGTTTATCACTAAGAGGATCAGCGGAAAACCTACGGTCCAGATTTTCCTAAGGTTGTCCAAAAAGAGTATGTTTATACCTACAAAGAAAATAAAAAATAGGAAAAAGAGAAAGAAAAGCTTAGCCCTTTCCATTCATGGATATATGGCTACTAAGTTGTAAAAGGTATCTCTCTCTACTGGAATCTTGCCCGCAGATCTTATAAGGTTTATGAGTTTTTCTTTGCTCTGGCTGTAAGGGCTTTTGGTACCGGCAGAATGGACGATCCTTTCTTCCTCTATTGTGCCGTCCAAATCGTCTGCTCCCATGTTTAATGCAACTTGGGCAATTTTTTCTCCCAAGGTGATCCAGTAAGCTTTTATGTGCGGGAAGTTGTCCAAAAAGAGCCTTGATATGGCTATGGTCTTTAGGTCATCCACCGAGGATGTGCGTTTGCCACCTAAACGGGTGCCCTCGGGCCAGTAGGCTAAGGGAATGAACACCTGAAAGCCACCAGTTTCATCCTGGAGTTCCCTTAGCTTTAACATATGCTCTACCCTTTCTTCGTAGGTTTCTACGTGTCCGTAAAGCATGGTAGCGTTGGATGGAATGCCAAGCTTGTGGGCAACTCTATGAACCTCCAAATATTCCTCTGCGTTGGCTTTGTAGGGTGCGATAATCTTCCTTGCCCTCTCGGAGAATATTTCCGCACCACCGCCGGGAATGGCGTCAAGCCCAGCATCCTTTAGTTCTTTGAGGATATCTTCATAACTTCTCTTTGATATTTTTGCCATGTGGTGGATCTCTATGGCAGTCCAAGCCTTTACCACCATCTGCGGAAACCTGCTTTTAATTTCCCGCACCAAGCCCACATAATCTTCTACCTTCCAATGGGGTGGTACACCACCCACAATATGCACTTCCCTGCCACCTTGCTGATAGGTTTCCTCCACCTTCTTTAGAATCTCTTCCAAGCTCATTTCGTAAGCCCTTGGGTCAGACTTGAGAACACCAAAAGCACAGAAGTTGCACTGATAGATGCATATGTTGGTTGGATTGATTTGTCTATTTACCACAAAGTAGGCAAACATACCGTTCTTTTGTCTATTAACATACTCCGCCAGCGCTCCGATGTATGTAAGCTCGTTAGAATTAAAAAGGGTAAGTGCATCCTCTGGGCTGAGCCTTTTACCCTCCAAAACCTTCTCACCGATCCGTCTTAAAGAAACATCCTTCTGAGCCTTTAGCAAAGTTTCCAGTTCCATAGATTTAAGGATAAGCGAA
>JAEMPM010000128.1 GCA_022759285.1 Thermocrinis sp. | reverse complement strand
GTTTAACTATGTTGATGTTTTAGATTTCTAAAGTTAATCCTGCCTTGAGGGCTTGCTCCCTTTTTCTCGTTCTAAGTGGTCGTGTTATTTGCTTGAATAAAAGCATTCGTCAAGTTCTTTTTTGGTTATGCCGTAGGCGTGGAAAAAGCTTTCAAGTGATTTAAGCGTTGCGATTTTTTGCTTTAATGCTATTTCCTGCTGCCAAACATCCTTTTTATACTCTATGCCATACTCTACTCTTATGTTCATCCATTCTAAGAAGTTGCTTAGCTCTTCTGTTTCGGCTCTAAGGCTTAGGTATTGAGAAAGGAGATTTTGGGCGTTTTGTAGGTTTGAAAGGTGTCTTAGCTGTCTTTCGTAGAGTTCTCGGGTGTCTAAGATTGGGATGTCTGCTCTTAATCCAACATGGACGGGTGCGGTGTATGTGCTTGTTCCTACTATGTCTTTTTGTGTTTGGGCGTAGGCGTTAACTGATAGGTAAAAAGGCGGTGGTTTGGGTGCTAAGCGGTTTAAAATGGATATGCAGGCAGAGGGCTTTTTTTCTTCTTTTGGCTGTTCTTTTGGCTGTTCTTTTGGAATGGCAAAGGAAAAGGTAAGTGGAAACAGAAGGAAGAACAGGCGGAAGCGAGGCATCTAATCCTCCAAGCCCATGAATATAACCGTGCTGTTTTTGACTTCTTGCCAAAGTTTTTTTAGTTCTTCTTCTGTGGCTGTTGGTAGAGCTAATAAAAATCTTTTCATCTGTGGTGTGCGTGCGGTTTTTGGTAGGTTTTCCCAATAGAGTTTAAATGGTCTTTCAGGCTTCCAAGTTAGCCCTGTTAGGCGTTCAACATAGAGATGGTAAATTGTATTTTTCATGTTTTCCTCCATTTTTTCATCATTGTATTGGTTCTACAGGCAACCATCCTCTTTTTGTTTCTTTGAGTTTCACTTTCACGGTCGCTAAGTCTCCGTTGATGGTTGGGTTGAATTGTTTAATGTAGTCGTCGCTCCATGTGTGTGTAATTTTTCCTGTTTTATAAATTGGCTTCCATCCGTTTTCTGTTTGCTTTAGGGTTATTGTTGCGATTGCGGTTTTTCCTTGTATCGTTGGATTAAATGCTGAAATGTCTTTCATGTATGGTCTTGTGATGCAGTGCATAAGTGCTCCCGTTCTTGGATTTCGGCACATTCTTGCGTCGGCTTGGTCAATTACTCCAAAAGCTCCAATAAAGGCAGAAGACAACATTATAAAAGTAAAGGTGCGTTTTAGCATGCTTTTACCTCTCTTTTTTAGCTTTTATTTTTTAATTATACATCGTTTGCCTTGTAGTTTGTAGGCTTGGGTCTGTTTGATTATTTGTTTGCTTTTGGCATAGGTTATTATCCATTTCCCATTTCTGCATTCCATTTTTAGCAGTGTTTCCTCTGTTTTGTCGTTTGCGTGTGCGTTTGGGTTTAGTAAGCTTATCGCTAAGGCTAAGGTTAGGGCTGTTAGTTTTTTCATGTTCTACCTCCTTTTGGTTTTTGTTGTTTGGCACTAAATAAGCTTGGGGCTCCTGTGGGCTTTGGCTGTCCCACGAGGAAATATCTTTACACTGTGCCAACATTTTTTTATAGGTTTGTATGCTTCTTGTTAGATGGTAAAGTTTGCGGGCTCTTGTTGGGTTTAGCTCTTTTTGCTGTGTATATGTAAGCTCTTTTTCTCTTCGCTTTATGGCGTTTTGAAGTGTTGTTTTATAGTCGGTTCTTTCTTTTCTTGCATAATAGACAAGTTCAAGCAGGCGGGAGAGGAATTTTATATATCGTTTTTTGTAGTTGTTGCGGTCGGAGGCCAGCTCTTTGGCAAGGTCTGAGAGAGGTTTTAGTTGGTGTTTTTCTTTGTTTGCTTGAAGGTAGAGGGTATAAAGTAGTCCTTTTATTTCTGTGCGGGCTTTGTCTGTTTTGACTTTGTAGATGCTTTTTCCTGATTGTTCTAAGGTGGTTCCCATTAAGGTATAGGCTATATAGCTGTCTTTGTCTTTGAAATCTTCTATGTTCCAAGAGTAGGCAAGTATCACGGCGATTTGTAGGTCTCCTAAGGGAAAAGTCTTGAGGATTTCATAATCAGGGTGGTTATGTGCGATGCTTTCTATTTCGTGGCGGACTTTTTCGGCTTCTTCAAGGCATGCTTTGAGTTTTTTTATCTCGGATAATGCTAAGTCTGTGAGGGCGTGAGGAATTTCTTTTATACGGTTTTCTATTTGGTCTATGTATTTATGCAGTTTGTAGCGTGTGGGTCTTGGCATGTATGGGTCTATGATTTGTAGGTATTGGAGTATTCGGTTTGTGTGCATGGTTATATCTTTTTGGTTTCTGATGTGTTGGCGGATGAGTGCACGGATATAGACAATTTGAGGATTGAAGGGTCGGCATTTTTGAGGATTTTTTAGGAAGTATTCACGAAGATAAAAGGCGTCAAGGTTGTCGTTCTTTTGGCGTGTGTGTGCAAGGCGGAAGTTTTTAAAGTCTCTTCCATCAACTATATAAACTTTTCCTAAGTCTGAAAAGATTTGAGCCCATCTTATGCCGTAGGCTCCTGTTTGCTCCAAAACAAATATTGAGTTTCTAAGGTTATTTGGCAAGTCTTTAGGGTCTTCTACTTTTATGGCGTTTTTTCCATCATGTAGTATAATAAAATGTGCTCCAATATCACAGCCTATTACCTTTTTCATTTTATTTCCTTCCTTTTTCTTTTTTTTCTTTCTTTTTTAAGCTCAGGACAGGATTATAACAGTTTCCTCTGTTAATTCAGAGGAATAATAAACTTCCCTGCCTGAGCTGTTATGTAAAATTTTAAGTCAAAGTTTAAAAATTTAAAAATTTTTGGTAAGATAATAAACTCCAATATTTAATTACAGGAGGTTTAGATGGAAGAGCTTAAAAAAC
>JAEMPM010000039.1 GCA_022759285.1 Thermocrinis sp. | reverse complement strand
CCGTTGTATATGGGCGTTATAAAGTCCTTTGTTTCTAACATACGCCTGCTTGCGTCTGCATAAAAGGCTTCGTTGGGTTGCCAAACCTGAAAGGCACCAAGGTTGAAAAAGTAAATCAAAAGAGAGAGAATGATCAAAAGATAAACAGCCATCCTATATATCATAAACCTAAACTTCCCTTAAAATTTACTCTTGCAGATGGGCCTTTTAGATAGATTTAAGAAAAAGGATCAGGAGAAAGAAACACTATGGACCAAATGTCCCTCTTGCAAGTCCATACTCTATGTGCCAGAGCTAAAGGAGAACCTAAATGTTTGTCCTAAGTGTAACTATCACTTTCCCATGGGTTCAATGGAACGGATCAAGTCATTACTCACTGACTATTCCTTGCTCTTTGAAAACATTCTTCCCACGGACCCTTTAAACTTTAAAGACAGCAAACCATACAAAGAAAGACTCAGCCAAGCCCAAAAGGAAACAAATCTCACAGAGGCTATTGTAGTTGCTCGTGGAAAGCTAAAGGATGTAGAACTAATCCTCTGTGTGATGGATTTTAACTTTATAGGTGGCAGTATGGGCTCGGTGGTGGGCGAAAGGTTTTACAGGGCATGTAAGCTAAGCGCAGAGCAAAATATTCCCCTCTTCGCCGTCATAACCTCCGGTGGTGCAAGGATGCAGGAAGGTATACTTTCCCTTATGCAAATGGCAAAGACCTCCATCGGAGTAGGCTTCTTGAAGGAAAGGAGAGTACCCTACATAACCCTGCTAACAAATCCCACCATGGGTGGAGTATCTGCCAGCTTTGCCTTCCTTGGAGATATTATCATGGCAGAGCCAGGTGCTTTAATAGGCTTTGCGGGACCTCGGGTAATAGAGCAGACCATAAAACAACAGCTTCCAGAAGGTTTTCAGACCGCGGAGTTTTTACTTGAAAAGGGTATGATAGACATGATCGTGCATAGAAAGGATATAAAAGATACAGTCTATAAACTTCTTAAGATAGCCACTTACAGGGAAGGATGCCATGCTGTATGAAGAAGAACACCCCTTTGCCATAGCCTACCGATTGGTAGAGGAAGGGAAATTGGACCCTTGGAATGTGGATATAGCACAGCTTGCAAACCTATATATCCAAGAAATAAGAAAAATGGAACTTCTTGATCTAAGGATTCCCGCAAGAGCACTCTCTGCAGCGGTCTTTCTGCTAAAAAAACAGGTGGAAGTACTCTTTCCAGAACCCAAAAAGAGGAGGGAAAGAAAATACACCCTGGAAGAGATCGTCCAAATGTTTGAAGAGGAATCTGGAGAATCAGCACAGCAGGATAACCAAACAGACACCAATGACATTGTGGAGGAACAGATAAAAGCCATAAAAAGAAAGCTACAGGCTTACAAGAGGGAAGTAAAGAAGAAAGGGAAAAAAATACCCATACATATATCAAAGTTTGAAGATGCTCTAAGGGAGATCGAAGAACTAATAATGAAAGGCATCAGGCGTTTTTCATTTTTGGACTTTGTGGCAAACAGAAATCCGGTTCCCTATCTTATGGGTCTGATGGCCCTATACCAGGAGGGTAAAGTGGATGCCTACCAAAGAAAACCATATTCAGACATTGAGGTGATGGTGCTATGAAACGTAAGAGAATTACTGCTGATATTTTTTCTTCTGTCAGCAGACACTACGACATTTTTTTAAACCTTATAACCTTTAGGAAAATCAAAGATTGGCAAATGACCATGTTAAAAGAAGTTGAAGGAGCAAAGACCCTTTTGGATGTAGGTACGGGAACAGGAGAGGTGCTTTTGCAAGCGGACCCTCAGGCCCTGAGGGTAGGTATTGACCTTTCTTTGGGTATGTTAAAAATTGCACACAAAAAGTGTTCTGACTGTGGTTTTGTTCTTGCAGATGCGGAAAACATGCCCTTCAAAACCTCATCCTGTGACGCCATTACCCTCTCTTTGGTATATAGACATCTCCATAACAGAGATCAGTTTCTGAAGGAAGCCCGAAGGGTTCTAAAGCCTGAGGGAAAATTGGCAATTCTTGACATAAACAAATTTTGGCTCACTCCTCTTTTGGTCTTTTTCATGAAGTTTCTCATAAAACCTTTGGGTCTTATACTCTTCGGTAGGGAAAAGTGGGAATTTTTTATACATTCATTGGAAAACAGTTTGAATGAAGAAGAGCTAAAAAGGGAGCTTGAAGCCAACGGGTTTAAAGTAACAAAAACACAAAAAAGACTATTCGGTATAGTCTATATAGTCTCCGCCCAAAGGATTTAGGTTATTGGAATAACGCTAACGAACTTTTTGTTCTTTCTTGTTTCGAACTTTACTACACCATCTACCAAGGCAAACAGAGTAAAGTCAGAACCCATACCCACATTCTTGCCTGGGTAGATTTTAGTACCCCTTTGCCTCACCAGTATATTTCCTGCGCGAACTATCTGTCCATCAAACCTCTTTACACCTAATCTTTTCGAATGACTATCTCTACCGTTTTTCGTTGAACCGCCACTTGCCTTGGACGCCATTTTTCACACCTCCTGTATTTCTTTTATTATAATCTCCGTGTAGGGCTGTCTGTGCCCTTTCCATCTCTTGTAATTTTTCTTAGCCCTAAATTTAAAGACGATAACCTTCTTATGCTTTCCGTGACGTAAAACCTCCGCTATAACCTTTCCTTTTTGAAGGACAACTTCGCCGTTTTCCTTTTTTACTAAAACAGGCTTAAATTCCACAAGGGCTCCTTCATTTAAGTTCAACTTTTCAACCTTTAACTTATCACCAGGGCTTACCATATACTGCTTTCCACCTGTTTCTATGATAGCGTACATGCATATTCCTCCTATTCAAAAATGGGGGGCAAGCCCCCAGAGGTATTAATGCTTACTTCTTTTCGCCAGCAGGTTGTTGTTG
>JAEMPM010000054.1 GCA_022759285.1 Thermocrinis sp. | reverse complement strand
AGAAACCCAAGACTTTTTAAAGCTAACCTTCATAGAGTCAAAGCGGTGCTTGAGGATGGCACCGTAAAAAGGATATATGTTTGTACAAAGTGTCTAAAGGCGGGTAAGGTAGTTAAGGCGGTAAAGACCTCTTAGCCTAATGCCTATAAGATTTCTTACTGCTGGTGAATCTCACGGCAAGGGTTTAGTTTGCATAATAGAGGGTTTGCCCGCTAACTTGGAGCTCTCCTCTGAGTATATAAACAGAGAATTGGAAAGAAGACAGAGGGGCTACGGTAGAGGGGGGAGGATGAAGATAGAAAAGGACAAAGTCCAAATCCTTTCGGGTGTAAGGTTTGGCAAAACCCTCGGTGGCCCCATAGCTCTCTTCATTGAAAACAAGGATTGGGAGAATTGGAAGGAAAAGATGGCGGTAGAGGGGGAAAGACCGGAGACCGCAGTTCCTTTTACAAAACCAAGGCCGGGGCATGCAGATCTTGCAGGTGGTATAAAGTATAACCAGCGGGACCTTAGGAATATACTTGAGAGAGCTTCTGCTCGAGAGACTGCCTGTAGGGTTGCCTTAGGAGCGGTATGCAAGAGATTTTTGGAAGAGCTTGGCGTTTTTGTAGGAAGCTATGTGGTTAGCATAGGTCCGGTGAGCCCTCCTATAAAGGAACAGGACTTAATAAAGAGGCATCAATTGGCAGAACAGTCGGAGGTTAGATTTCCAGATCCAAGCAAAGATAAGGAGTTTATGGAATTGATAGATAGGGCAAAGGAAATGGGCGAAAGCCTAGGAGGTGTTTTTGAAGTTTTTGCGGTCGGTGTGCCCCCTGGGCTTGGCAGTCATGTACATTGGGATAGAAAGCTGGATGGGAGGATCGCCCAGGCTATGATGAGCATTCAGGCCATAAAGGGGGTGGAAATAGGGCTTGGCTTTGAGGCAGCCAAAAGGTTTGGCTCAGAGGTCCATGACGAGATCGGTTACAGAGAAGGTGAAGGATACTTTAGGTATTCCAACAACTTGGGAGGTTTGGAGGGAGGTATAACCAACGGCATGCCTATAATTGTGCGGTGTGCCATGAAACCCATACCTACCTTAACCAAACCTCTTAGGAGTGTGGATGTTTTAACAAAAGAGGAAGTAAGAGCGGGAAAAGAGAGAACAGATGTGGTGGCAGTACCCGCTGCGTCGGTGGTGGGTGAATCCGCCTTAGCTTTAGTCTTAGCAGATGCCTTTCTTGAAAAGTTGGGCGGAGACTTTATGGAAGAGATAAAGGAAAGGTACAGAATTTACTTAGAACATGTTAAAAGTTTTTGAAGAAGTAGGCAAGGCAACCCTTCTAACCCTCTGGGCTATATTTTTTCTGTTTAAAAATCCTCCAAGATTGACCCACTTTATAAAACAGCTCACCTACTTGGGAGCAGAAACCACGCCAGTGGTGCTAATAACTTCCCTGTTTAGTGGTGGCGTTATAGCTTTGCAAACCTACGGTACCTTTCACAGGTTCAACGCAGAATTTCTAATAGGGGCAGTGGTAGCCCTTTCTATGGGTAGGGAGCTTGCCCCTGTACTTACCGCCCTTATGGTGGTTGCACGTGTTGGCTCTGCTATGACCGCCCAACTAGGAACTATGCGCATAACGGAACAGATAGACGCCTTAGAGGTAATGGGTATAGACCCTCGCAGCTATCTCATCACACCCCGAATAGTGGCTGGAACGCTTGGCGTTCCAATGCTAACAGTTTTGTCCAACATAGCGGGTATCTTTGGTGGATGGTTTGTAGCGGTAAAGCTCTTTGGAGTTAACGAATATCTATTCTGGGAGAAAATGAAAGACCTTACTGAACTGCATGACTTTTTAGGCGGACTATACAAGGCTACCTTCTTTGGTTTTATAATCACTGCGATTAGTTGCTATTTTGGATTTTACACAAAAGGTGGTACCGAAGGTGTTGGTAGAGCTACCACTAGCAGCGTGGTCACATCTTCTATGTTGGTGCTAATATCCGACTACTTCTTGACAGCGATGATCTTTTGATATAATTATTTCCCTGTATAGAGGGGCGGTAGCTCAGTGGGAGAGCGCCTGCTTGGCGTGTAGGAGGTCGGGGGTTCAAATCCCCTCCGCTCCACCAAAAAAACTACTTCTTTTTTGGCAAAAGGGCAAAAATCAAGAAGTTTCCTTCCTTTTTAGGTGGTCCCTCAAGTTGTCCACAGTCTGAGAGTTCTTCCACAATCCTATTGACCAACTTATCTCCCAGTTCCGGATGAGCGTTTTCCCTACCCTTGAACCTTATTCTAATCCTTACCTTATCTCCATCTTCCAAAAATTCTCTCATGTGCTTTAGTTTTACCTTAAGGTCATGCTCATCGATACGCAAGGAAAGATTAATATCCTTTACTTCCATAGAGTGTTCCCTTTGTTTCTTCCTTGCCTCCTTTTCTTTCTTTTTAAGTTCATACAAAAACTTCCCGTAATCTAATAGCTTACAAACGGGAGGGTTGGCGTTTGGGGCTACTTCTACCAGGTCCAACCCTCTTTCCTCTGCAATTCTTAAAGCCTCTTGAAGCGGAACTATACCTATTTGCTTTCCATCCTGGTCAATAAGCCTAACTTCTTTTGCCCTTATTTGCCTGTTTACCCTATACTCCATCTGCACCTCCAAAAGTTTTTATCTTTATTAGAATGAAAGTTGAAAGCAAAAAGTTTAATAAAAAAGGAGCTGTAGATAGCAAAGAAAACTTTCTGAAGTTAATTATCTTGGGAAGGTTGCAATCAATCTGATTTATATCTCCCAACTCTCTTTTGAGATTTTTTAGGTAGAAAGACGGCCCTACGTTCAACGCCAGACCAACCATAAGCAAGAGGGCGTATACTTTTTCATCAGCTAATAAAAGATAAAACAAAAGCATAAAAAATGCAAGCTTGTAAAG
>JAEMPM010000168.1 GCA_022759285.1 Thermocrinis sp. | reverse complement strand
CGTTGAGGAGTCGGACAGATACTTTGAAGATGCCATAAGGAACTCCATAAAGGACACTTCAATATTGAATTTCAGGCTAATTTACAATCACTTTAAACAAGCTTTAATGGAACGTTTGTCCCAAAAATCTGAGCGAACTTCAGATCCTACCAGAGGCTAAAAATTTAGAAAAAACACGCGTTGAATATATCCTCGTAGGTTTCCCGTCTTCTTATTACCTTTACCTTTCCTTTTTCCACCAACAGCTCGCACGCCTTGGGTCTTGCGTTGTAGTGGGAAGACATGGCAAAACCGTAAGCTCCAGCAGAGAGCACTGCCAAGTAATCTCCCCTTTCCACGTAGGGAATTTCTCTGTCTAAGGCTAAGAAGTCTCCCGTTTCGCAGATAGGACCCACCACATCGGTCTTTATGTATTTCACGTCCCTTTCCACCACCGGCACGATGTGATGATAGGCGGAGTATATGGCGGGTCTTATAAGGTCGTTCATGCCCGCATCCACGATCACAAAGTGCTTGTGCCCTTTGTCTTTTAAAAACTGCACTTGAGTTAGGAGTATGCCTGCGTTTCCCACTATAGACCTTCCTGGTTCCAAAATAAGCTTAGCTTGGATGCCTCCTAAGCTTGGCATGATTGCCTTGGCTAAGTCTTCGGGTTCTGGATTTGCCTGGTCCGGCTGATACTTTATGCCTAAACCACCCCCAAGGTCTATGTATTTAATGTCAAAGCCCTCTTTTATTAACTCTTCATACAGCCCTACTACCTTTTCAGTAGCTTCTATGTAAGGAGAAACATCCAGAATTTGAGAACCAATGTGGCAGTGTATTCCCACCACCTCTAAGTTTTTCAAGCTTCTTGCGTATCTATACTCTTCCTTTGCCTGCTTTATGTCTATGCCAAACTTGCTTTTTTTCATGCCTGTGGAGATGTAAGGATGGGTCTTTGGGTCCACGTCTGGATTTACCCTTATGGAAACCCTTACCTTTTTGCCTAACCTTTCGCCCACTTCGTTTAAAACATCCAGCTCCATGTGGGATTCCACATTGAACATAAGAATGTCCTTCTCCACCGCAAAGGTGATCTCCTGCAAGGTCTTTCCTACGCCCGCATAAACTATCTTGGAGGGTTCCACACCTGCCTTTAGGGCACAGTACAGTTCTCCTCCAGAAACTACGTCCGCACCAGCTCCTTCCTCCCTTGCAAGTTCCACAATGTGCGGGTTAAAGTTTGCCTTGATTGCATAGCATATTAGGGCGTTGGGAAAGGCTTCTTTGTAAGCCTTAATGCGGTCCCTTATGTAAGAGGCACTGTAAACATAAAGAGGAGTGCCGTACTGCTTGGCTAACTCTTGCAGAGATACTCCTTCTAAGAAAAGCTCTCCGTTCCTGTATTCAAGGTACGGGTTATACTCTTTCAAAAGCATAAATTTTAATTTTACCATGGGACTGAAGGAACAGCTTGTTCAGGTCCAACCCTTTGTCTACAAACTACCGGAGAATACTATTCAAGGGCAAAAGGTACCCGTCTATTTTTATCTCAGTGACAGGCTCTTTGAAATCTTGGAGGAGGATGCTATAAGACAAGCGGCGAACGCAGCTACCTTGCCGGGAGTAAAAAAAGCCATATATGTTATGCCCGATGTGCACGTAGGTTATGGCTTTCCCGTTGGTGGTGTGATGGCAACAGACGCTGAGGAGGGTATAATCAGCCCTGGCTCGGTGGGCTACGATATAAACTGCGGAGTAAGGCTCATAGCTACAAACCTTACTGCGGACATGGTTTACCCGGTTAGAAGAGAGCTTATGAACGAGATACTCAAAAACGTGCCCGCGGGTGTGGGTTCTACAGGAAAGATAAAACTGACCAAGTCTCAGATGGAAGAGGTGGCGGTGAAAGGTGCCCGTTGGGCAGTGGAGCAGGGCTTTGGCTTTTTGGAGGACCTGGAGCATATAGAGAGCGGTGGTGCCCTTCCAAACGCGGACCCTTCTAAGGTTTCAAAGGAAGCCTACGAGAGAGGCTCTGACGAGCTTGGAACAGTAGGCTCGGGCAATCACTTCGTAGAGGTACAGGTAGTAGATGAGATCTACGATGAGGGTATTGCGGAACGTCTGGGCTTAAAGCTTGGTCAAGTTTGCATTATGGTGCACTCAGGTTCAAGAGGCTTCGGACATCAGGTCTGCGTGGATTATCTAAAAGTCGCAAAGGATGCCCTTAAGAAATACAAAATAGACATACCGGATATGCAACTTGCTTGCATGCCTTTCAACTCTCCCGAAGGGCGAGCGTACTTTTCTGCCATGAACAGTGCTGCAAATTATGCCTTTGCCAACAGGCAGATCTTGGGCTTCTTAGCTGCGGACACAATAAGGCGATTCTTTGGTCTTTCTTGGAGGGATCTAGGCTACAGGCTTATTTACGATTTAGCCCACAACATAGCCAAGTTGGAAAAGCATAAGGTTAATGGAAAGGTTTTAAAGCTGGTGGTTCATAGAAAGGGTGCCACAAGGGCTTTTCCTCCCTTCAATCCGGAGGTGCCACCCGCTTACAGAGAACTAGGTCAGCCCGTGCTAATACCTGGTGATGTGGGAAGGTATTCCTTCCTGTTGGTGGGGCAAGAAAGAAGTATGGAGATTAGCTTTGGTACCGCATGCCACGGTGCAGGTAGGCTCATGTCCAGGAGCAAGGCAAAGGAGTTTGTGAGGAGAGAAGGCTTAGAAAAGGTACTTGGAGACTTGGTGGTAGTGGCCAGGGGTAAAGGAACGGTGGCAGAAGAGATCCCGCAGGCTTACAAGGACGTGTCCGAAGTGGTGAAGGTGGTGGATAGCTTGGGCATTGCCAAGCTTGTGTTAAGGTTGAAACCTCTTGGAACTTTAAAAGGCTAATGTGCAAGTGGATGTATAACTAAAAAAAGATAAGGAATGGCTGTGAAAAGAACTGGGGAGCTTTTACCCTTTTGCCGTTCCATTCTCTTGGAGCATGCAGAGCTTTACGTAAAGCTGGACGAAGA
>JAEMPM010000144.1 GCA_022759285.1 Thermocrinis sp. | reverse complement strand
CTCTTTGTCTTTGACATTTTAGAAAGCATTAACAAGATTGAAAGATATATTGAGGGAATGGACTATGAACTTTTTGATAAAACAGACCAGACAAAAGATGCGGTGGTAAGAAATCTTGAGATAATAGGTGAAGCATCAAACCAAATTCCGAAAGAAATACGGCAAAAGTATAGTCATATACCTTGGAGTAGGATAATATCAATGCGGAACAGGATGATACATGGCTACTTTACAGTTGATTATCGTATTGTTTGGAAAATTATAAAAGAAGATCTGCCGGAACTTAAGGAAAAGTTGGAGGAAATTCTGAAGGATGAAGATCAATAGATAAAATATAGCGAAGGAGACTACCCATCTACAGGCGGTTTCATATTTAGCATTCTTAAGGGAACCTTTTGCTAATCATTAACCGATCCAGTCTATGGTTCCCAAAGGCTGACCTCTTTCTCATTGCTGTCCTGAGAATTCACAAGTTCTGTAAGCTTCTCTCGTAAAAGATGCTCAAAATTAAAATTGTATTTTGGTGGGAGGCTTGAGGATGAAGTTAACACTAAAACAGCTTGAAACCCATCTTTTTAAGGCGGCAGACATACTGAGAGGGAAGATGGACGCTAACGAGTATAAGGAGTATATCTTTGGCATGCTCTTTTTGAAGAGGCTCTCCGATGTTTTTGAGGTAAAAAGGGAGGAGCTAAGAAAGAAATATAAAAGCTATGGTTACTCGGATGAGGAAATAGAGGAACTCCTTGAGGATCCAAACTTATACGAAGACACCTTTTTTGTTCCCAAAATAGCACGATGGGAATACCTTTTGAACCTAAAGGAGGATGTGGGAAGCCATCTAAACAAAGCCCTATCCGCCATAGAGGAGGCAAACCCAGAGCTTGAAGGAGTTTTAAAACACATAGACTTTAACGCCCAAAAGGGAAAAACACGGCTAAAGGATCAGCAGCTTATAGACCTAATCCATCACTTTAACAAGTATCGGCTTACCAACGAAGATTTTGAGTTTCCAGACCTTTTGGGTGCAGCCTATGAGTATTTGCTTAAAGAGTTTGCAGACTCTGCGGGCAAAAAGGGAGGAGAGTTTTACACGCCTCCGGAAGTTAGAAAGCTTATGGTTATGCTTGTTAGACCGCAGGAAGGCATGAGCATATACGACCCAACGGTGGGTTCTGGTGGTTTCCTCATTTCCGCACGGCAGTATGTAGAGGAGCAAGGGCAAAACCCCAACAAATTATCCCTCTATGGGCAAGAGCTTAACGGCCTCACTTGGTCTATTTGCAAGATGAACATGATCCTTCATGGCATACACGACGCCCAAATAGAAAACGAAGACACACTAACCAACCCAATGTTTGTAGAGAATGGCTATGTAAAGCAGTTTGATATAGTCCTTGCCAACCCGCCCTTTTCCCAAAATTACAGCCGGGCTAATATGAAATTTCCAGAACGATTTAAGTATGGCTGGACCCCAGAAAAGGGCAAGAAGGCAGACCTGATGTTTTTACAGCATATGATCGCAAGCTTAAAGGAAGATGGCACCTTGGCGACAGTTATGCCCCACGGTGTTCTCTTCCGTGGAGGTGTAGAAAAGGAAATAAGAAGGCAGATCGTAGAGGATGACCTAATCACCGCCATAATTGGCTTGCCTGCCAAACTCTTTTACAATGTGAGCATACCCGCCTGCATAATAGTCATAAACAAAAAGAAACCGCCAGAGTTAAAAAACAAGATACTTTTTATAAATGCAGAGAGGGAATACGGAGAAGGAAGAAACCAAAACTACTTGCGACCCCAAGACATAGAAAAGATCGTCACAGTTTTTCACGAAAGGAGAGAGATTCCCAAATATTCACGGCTTGTTTCCATTGAAGAGATAAGAGAAAACGACTACAACCTGAACATAAGGAGGTATGTGGATAGTTCACCAGACCCAGAGCCAGAGGATGTCCATGCCCACCTTTTGGGAGGTGTGCCAAAAAGGGAATTAGAAAGATACAAAGGGCAAATGCAAAAGTTTAACTTTTCCCCAGACAAGCTTTTAAAGGCAAAGAACGAGCATTACATGGAGTTCATCCAAGACCTAAAGGAAAAAAGCCAAATAAGGCAGATAATAGAGCAAGATCAAGAGGTGGAAAAGGTCATTTCAAGACACAAAGAAGAGCTAAAAACATGGTGGCACCAAGTAAAGCCCCAAATTGAAAACTTCCCTCACAAAACCAACAAAGTTCTGTGGGACTTCAAAGGCACAGCTTTAGCGGAGCTAAAACAAAGGCTTTTACCTCTTGGAGTTTTAGACGAGTTCCAGATTGCTGGTATCTTTGCCAATTGGTGGGAAGATTTAAGGTATGAATTTAAAAGCGTAGTCTCCAGCGGTTGGGACAGAAATCTGGTGGATGAAGAGGACCTAAAAGAAAGGTTCTTTAAAGAAGAAATCCAAGAGATAGAAGAGCTAAACCAGAAATTGAGCGAGCTTGAAGGAGAACTGAACGAAATTTTAGAAGAAGTGGAAGATTGGGACGAAGAGGAGCAGGGAGAAAAGACCGTCAAGAATGTAAAGGGCTATTTAAAGGAAATGCTAAAAGACCTAAAAGACTCCCAAACCGCCCAAGAGATAAAAGGGCTACTCTCAAAAATTGAAGAGAAAGAAAGAGAGATAAAAGCCATCAAAAGGGCACTAAAAGAGAAAGAGGAACAGATTAAAAATAGCTTGGAAGCGAAAAAGCAACAGCTAACGGAAGATGAAGCAAAGGAGCTAATCATAGGCAGGTTTTACCGGGTTATAGAGTCTTACCTTGAAAAGGAGCTAAACAACGAAAAGAAGGCACTTATAAAGATCTTTGAGAACCTTTGGGACAAATACAAAACTTCTTTGGAGGAGCTAAAGGAAGAAAGAGACCAAGAGGTGAAAAAGTTGGAGGAGTTTTTGGCAAGACTTGGATACTACAACGATGTGGGAGGCTTTGGCTATGGCTGATGATAAGAAGCCAAAAGAACAACAGGAATTACCAGAAGGGTGGAAGTGGGTAA
>JAEMPM010000078.1 GCA_022759285.1 Thermocrinis sp. | reverse complement strand
TACTATTATTTGTTATAAGTTTTCCATGCGGAGAAGGGATACTACAAAACTGTAATCTCAAATATAGCAAAGGCTTTCTTAAGGCTTAGATTTTAGTCTGCGATGAATAGCAAGGTATGGAGGAGTTCTAAAGGGCGGTATTCTTCTAACAAAATAGTATCGTGCCACGTGATAGCTTGGGTCAAAACCGTAAAAGTTTAACTTCATCATTTCAAGCTCTTCTTTCCTGTATTCAGAAAGAGGTTTTTGTAGTTCATCCTTTAGTCTTTGAACTCTTTTATTTTCTATGAATAGCTCATAATCCTTTGAGTTGATAAAATCTTTGAGTTCTCTGACAACTTTTTCCCTAAATTCTCTTTGCGTTCCTTTAAAGACCTTATCAATCAAGCCTATTTTAAAGGCCTGCTTGGCACTTATTGGCATTCTGTTATCCATAATTTTCTTTCCCATTTCCCAACCGACCCTTTTGGGCAGAGTGTATGTCCAAAACTCCGAGCCATAGAGATTCCCTATGTTTTTATAGTGAGGGTTCAGCACTACACTTTCTCTTGCATACACAAGGTCGCAAGTTAAAGCAAGGAATACGCCACCAGCTCCTGCATTACCTTGCATACAGGCTACTGTTAGTTTATCCGTTGTTCTGAGTATTTCTTCGCATAGATCATCCATGGCGTTTATGTTTCTCCAAGATTCATCTGCAGGACTTTCCGCATTTTCAATGGTATTTAGGTTCATACCATTTGAAAAGAAGTCTTCTTGTCCCCAAAGCACTATGGCTTTAACTGGTCTTTTCTTGGCGTACCTAAAGGTTTCCAAAAGTCTTTCACACTGTTCCGTAGACATAGCACCATTGTAAAAGTTAAAGAATATGTGTCCTATTTCTCCTTCTTCTTCGTAGATTATCTCTCTGTAAGTAGCAAAATCTACAATCTCCCAGGGTTTTATAGGCTCTTCTCTGACATTTTTCAGAAGATGCCCTATGACCCTTGCAGCCGGGAGTTTTATTGAATCTTTACCTTTTTCTCTTAGATGTGTAATCCAAACCGCACCGTCCAAAGTGCCTATGCATATAGCTTCATCGCGTACTGCTATTATTTCTCCTGGCTTTCCCTTTAAATAGTCTTCTCTATAAGCATTAAAAATATAGTATTCATCATCCCCTAACCGTGCCAAAGCACCGGGTTGGCTGTCTGATGCATAAACTTTCCTTAAGATTTCTTCCGTTGGGTCCTCGAACCAATTTACATACCTATAAGACTGGTCCATCCTCGGATTCCATATCCCTTTTGGATAAAGCTTTTTAGGTTCTTTTCCTTCCGATAGTTGTTCTATGATTTCCAATACAGATTCAACCGCTCCTTCTGTTGTTTCATTTCTGTATATACTGGATTTTCTGGCTTTCCTCATTGGAAATGTTCTGTAGCTCCATACAGGACCGGCATCGTATTCATCTACCGCTTCCAAAAGAGTTACTCCCCATTCTTTTTCCTGTCTGAGTATCGCCCAATCCAACGCAGAAGGACCCCTGTCTCCGGGAGGTCCGGGATGTACTACCAAGGTTTTTACCCTGCTCCATACTTCGCGAGGGATTTTGCGCTTCAAAAAGGGTGCAATTATTAAGTCAGGTTTGTAGTTATTAACCGCTTCTATTGTAAGCTCAGGATGGACATCCAGTTCTATTGACACCTCATGTCCTCTTTCAGTCAGTTCACAATAGAGCCGTTGAGACAAGGAGTTGAACCTGTAGCAAAGGAAAAGTATTCTCATAGCCTTTTATATTTGAAGTATGCTGCGCAGGCCCCTTCAGAAGATACCATGCATGAGCCTATTGGGTTCTGTGGTGTGCAAACCGTTCCAAACAGCTTACATTCGGTGGGAAGTGCCACACCTCTTATAACCTTTCCACATATGCAGGCTGGATGCTCTTTAGGTGGCGGGAGTTTTACATCAAAGTATTTTTCTCCATCAAAGGCTTCAAATTCTTTTCTTATCTTTAAGGCACTGTAGGGAACAATTCCCAAACCTCTCCATTCAAAAACTTTTCTAAGCTCAAAAACCTCTGATACAAGTTTTTGGGCTTTTATGTTTCCTTCTCTGCTAACAAACCTTGTGTATTGATTAACTACATACGCCTCACCTCTTGCTATCTGATTAACAATCAACCACACTCCTTGCATAACGTCCAATGGCTCAAATCCACAAACAGCAACAGGTTTTAAAAACTCCTCTGAAAAATATTCGTAAGGTCTTGTCCCTATTATAGTGCTTACATGCCCAGGTCCCAAAAAGGCATCAATTTCAACCTTTCCAATATCCCTTATCTCCGGAGAATTAAGAATATGCTGTATCGCTGCGGGTGTTATAACATGGTTTGATACTACATATAGGTTTTTTAGACCCAATTCTTTAGCCTTTAGTAGTAATACCGCGGTTTGAGGGGTTGTTGTTTCAAAGCCTATCGCGAAAAATACAACCTTCTTATCTTTCTCCGATAGTGCGATGTTTAAAGCTTCTAAGGAGGAATTTACCATTCTCACATCGGATCCTTCCGCCCTTAGGTCTAAAAGGGTTTTTCTGTTTGAGCCTGGAACCCTAAGAAGATCTCCGTAAGTGCAAAGGATGGTATCCTTTTGTCTTGCAATTTCTATGGCTAAGTCAATCCTTGAGGAGGGCATTACACACACAGGACATCCAGGACCGTGTATGAACCTGATATAACCCTCCAAAAGCTGGTCAATACCATACTTTATTATGGTATGAGTGTGTCCTCCGCAAAATTCCATTATATTGATTGTTTTTCCAATTTTTTCCACGGATTTCTTTATGTTGTATTCTAAACCTTTTAACTTTTCACTATCCCTGAATGCCTTCAGATTGATAGTTTTCATACTGTTCCTCCATTTCTAAGATTTCTTCAAAAAGCTCTAAGGTTTTTAGTGCTTCCTCTTCGTTTAGCTTTGAAATTGCAAAACCTACATGAATCAGCACCCAATCGCCTTCCTTTACTGGTTCTCCAAGAAGTTCCAAGGAAACAAGGCGTTT
>JAEMPM010000045.1 GCA_022759285.1 Thermocrinis sp. | reverse complement strand
CTGCATCATAGACTATTATGACATCTCCCTTTGCTATTTTTAAAGCATCGTTTAATCCGTTTTGCTTACCTCTCGACAGATCTCCATATCTATGTAAAGGCTTGATAAAAGGATATTTTCGTGCATACTCATCTACAATTTCTTTGGTTCTATCTGTTGAGTGGTCGTTTATTGGTATAACCTCTAACTTTTCTTTTGGATAATCTGATGCAACGATGAGGTCTAATATATGACTTGCTACTTTTTCTTCATTATGCATTGGAATTAAAACAGATACCGCAGGCAAGTCTTCATCTAATATATCCTGATAGTAGAGTCTTTGTTTTCCAAAAGCCCTGTCTAAAGTAAAAAGGTAGTGTCTTACAGTGTAAAGTAAAAGAACTGTCATTAAAAATACCATGTATGCTTTCAAAGAGAATATTAAAAGCCCCATTGATAAAAAATATCCTGCCTTTTTTGAAAAAGCCTTATGGTTATGTAGAGACAAAGTGAATAGAATGATACTATGTATATAAAATCAAGTAGTGTGCCAAAAAGAAAAAACATAGCAGGCATATGTATGTAGGAAAAATTTTTCAGGATATAGGCAAATACCATATACCTAAGACCACCAAAAACTGAAGAGTAAATAAGTGTGAGGGCAATAGTAATTGCATTTAGCAGGAGATTTAGCCAACTAAAAGTAAATATCGATAAAGAGAAAGTAAGTAAGATAGGTATAAATAGGAAAATTCCGATTTGTTGAAGAATGTAGAATATAGCAAAATCTCTTTCTGTATAGGGAAAACTGTTTAGAAAAAATACAAAGTAGAAAGATGACATAAGATATACAGATGTTGCATACATAAGCGATGCAGAAATGTGTTTAGGTAGCGGATTAAATCTGCTTATAAAAAATAACAAAGATAAAATACTTATAAGAAGATAAATGAAAGCTTCCTGTAATGTAGGTAGTCTACCCGGCGGTATAGAAAATTTGAGATTAAAGCCTAAAAATTTATAGTTTTCAGTATAACTGTCTTCCAAAATTCTTTTTGTAATATCGGATAAAATGCTAAAGTAATCATCAAGAAAGGAAATTACCAATAACTCAAATACAATTGTCAAAAATATAAACTGAAATAAAAAAAGATATTTATTAAGCCTTAAAACTCTACCAAATCGTGCATAGCTAATTACAGGTCTTTCTGTCTTAAAAGTCTTTAAATACACCTGCCTGAAATTCATACTTTTCATATCCGTTTTCCAACTTCAGATAACTCAAGCCTCCAAACAGACCAAAATCTTTTTTTATCCAATGTCTATGTGTAAGTGATATATTTAAAGACTTTTGCCCTACTTCCTGCGGATTTGCTAAATAAGTAGCAAGGTATGCCTGCTTTCCATAAGAAACATCTAAATACGTCCAACTTTTTCCTTCTTGTCCTATGCCAAGACTTATAAGGTCTGAAGAAGAACTTACATTGCCCGGATTACTTTTATTTATAAAGTGTTTGTAGGTTATCACAAAGTCGTTTCCATAGTAAGTTATTCCGGGATAAATTATGAAATCTTTATGAACGTCGTAGTATTTTGCATATGTAAAACCTATAGAAGGAACTATATTCTTCTTTTCTCCTACTTTAAAATTAAACTCTTGATTTATTCTATACTTAGGAAGATAAGTGCTATTGCTTCCGGTAGAAAAGTTTGTGTATGTATAAAGCCACGAATTCCAATCCTTGTAAGCACCCAAAACGCCAAGCACCGCATCGCCTTCGTGCGACCTACTAAAAACATCACTTTCTAAAAAGTAGGTAAAATCTTTAGCAGGTTTATGATAAAGCCTTACAAAGCCGCTCTTCCAACTTCCATAAGTGTTATTTGGACTAAGATATTCATAATTCCCGCCTACTTCAAGTTTAAAATCATAAGCATAAGCACTGAAACTAATAAGCACTGTCAATGGAATTAACTTTAATGCATTCATCTAAAATCTCCTTATAATCTCTCTCATAGTTTAATATAAACCTTTTTACCTTATCACATAAAAGAAAATTTTTTATCTTTTCACTTGTTTTTCCGTCTCCATAAGGATTTTTAAAATCAAGTTTTTGGTAATATTCTAAATTTCTATAAATATTTTCGAACTCTCTTACTATATTTTCCTTATCAGTTCCTACTACCTTTCCTAAGCCAACATCTACAACTTCCATTCTTTCTGAAACATTTCTTGTAATTAGCAAAGGTTTTTTAAGAGTGCAAGCTTCTTCCTGTATCCCGCCTGAGTCAGAAATAATTATCAATGATTTTTCTAATAAATAAACAGTTTGAGGATAAGTAAGTGGTTCTACTATAACTAAATTATCCGCTTGTGTAGTGAAATCTTCAAGAACGCTTTTTCTCACCAAAGGATTTTTATGTAAAGACCATATAAAAAGCAGATGCGGATATTTTTTAGCAAGTTCATTAACCGCATCTCTTATATTTTTCATAGGTTCTCCTATGTTTTCCCTTCTGTGAGATGTAATAAAAACTGTCCCGTTGAAGACAGATATATCTTTCTGCATTAATTCTTCTAACTGCTTTTTTATACTCTTTCTATCAAGATACTTAATTGCCATATAAATAGCATCTACTACTGTATTGCCTGTAAGCACTATACGGTCTTTTGGAAAGCCATCTTTCAATAAATTTTCCACTGCCCTTTTTGTTGGTGCCAAAAATATATCAGATAACCTATCTGTAAGTATTCTAAACATCTCTTCCGGAAAAGGTGAAAACTTATCATGACTTCTCAGCCCTGCCTCAACATGCAGAACAGGAATTTTACTCAAAAAAGATGCATAAGCACCTGCATAACAGCTAAGAGTATCTCCCTGAACTATTACACAGTTTGGCTTATACTTTTGTATGGCTTCTTTTAAAGACTTTACCATGCAAGCTGTGTTTTCTAAGAGGTCAGGGTTCATACAATTAAGAAAATCCGCTTCTATTTGGAAAAACTCAAGAACATGCTTAACAAGGTCATAATGCTGCCCTGTAGCAACCACTTTAACATTAAAATTGCTTTCTTTTAGTGTATTGATTATTGGTGCAAGCTTTATGGCTTCAGGCCTTGTGCCGAG
>JAEMPM010000071.1 GCA_022759285.1 Thermocrinis sp. | reverse complement strand
GGCGTGTTCCCTTCCTCCGTTGCCAACTACCAAAACCTTCACGAATATTGATTATACTATAGCATTTATGAAAGAGCTTATAAAAGAAAAGCTGGAAACCCTCCTCAGAGAAAAGTATTCCATTGAAGGCTTGAACTACACCATAGAAGAGCCAAAGGACCGCCATCTTGGAGACCTTGCTACAAATGTTTGCTTTTTGCTATCAAAACATCTTAAAAAACCACCCCATCTCCTCGCAGAGGAAATTGCAAAGGAGCTAAGCAATGAAGATTTTCAGGCGGAACCACTGAGAGGATTCATAAACTTTCGCTTCTCGGAAGGTCGGATAAAAGAGAGCTTTAAGGAACTTTTGAGCCTTGCTTCCAACTACTACTTTGAAGACATAGGAAAGGGTAAAAGGTTGCAGATTGAGTTTGTTAGTGCTAACCCTACAGGACCTTTGCATCTGGGACATGGCAGAGGTGCGGTGGTGGGAGACGCTCTATACAGGCTTCTAAAGGCTTTTGGCTATGATGTGGTAAGGGAATACTACATAAACGACGCAGGCTACCAGGTCTATCTCTTTGGGCTTTCTATCCTTTATAGAGTTTATGAGCTCTTTGGTAAGGAGGACCAAGAATTAAAGCAGAAGTTTGAAGAAGAGGGCTACAAGGGAAATTACGTCAAAGAGCTTGCCAAGGATGTTAAAGCCTTCTTTGGAGAAGAGGTGTTGGACTGGGATAGGGAACAGGCAATAGAGAAGTTAGGTGAGTATGGCGTAAAAAGGATGTTAGAGGATATAAAAGAAACCCTTGCCTTTATGGGCGTAGAATTTGACCTTTGGGTCAGTGAAAAGAGCCTCCATCAGAGGGGACTTGTGGAAAAGGTCATAAAGCTCTTGGAAGAGAAGGGTTATACCTACACCCAAGATGGTGCCCTTTGGTTTAAAAGTTCAAGCTTTGGCGACGACAAGGACAGGGTTTTGGTAAGGTCCGATGGCACTCCCACCTACTTTGCAGGAGATATAGCCTACCACTATTACAAGTACGAGCGAGGCTTTGAAGAAGTTATAAACTTGTGGGGAGCAGACCACTGGGGCTATCTCCCAAGGCTGAAGGGAGCCATAAAAGCCCTTGGCATACCGGAAGATTGGCTAAAGGTGGAATTTGTGCAGATGGTAAGGCTGTTCTCCGGTGGAAAGGAAATTAGGATGTCAAAAAGAACTGGCGAGTTTATAACCCTTAGAGAGCTTTTGGAAGAGGTTGGCGTTGATGCGGTTAGGTTCATCTTTCTAACAAAACGTTCCGACACGCCCCTTGATTTTGATATAGACCTTGTTAAACAAAACACCGCAGAAAACCCCGTCTTTTATGTGCAGTATGCCCACGCCCGCGTTAGAGGAGTCTTCAGGGAAGTGCGCCAGAGGTTTGACATAGATCCAGATAAAGAGAGCTTAACAGAATACATTAGCCACATGAAAGATCAGCAAGGTCTAGAGCTTATGAAAAAACTTTTGTTCTTTAAAGACACCCTTAAGGATGCAGTGCTCAATCTCTCTCCCCACCTAATCGTCTATGACCTTTTAGAAATCGCTAAGCTCTTTCATAATTACTACAATCATCACAGGGTAATGGTAGAAGATAAAAGTGTTATGATGGGTAGGCTATCCCTTTTGAAAGGTGTTGAAATTGGCTTAAAAGTTGGTTTAAACTTAATAGGTGTAAATGCACCAGAACGTATGTAGAAGGAGGGAAAGATGAAAAAAGAAAGACTATTAATCCTGTTGGGAACTTTAGTAGCGTTGGTATTCTTCTATGTAGGCTTGAGTAAATGGCTTGAAAGCCAACCAGAGAATGAACCACCGCCTGTAGTGGTAAAACCCACTCCTAAACAGCCAGCTTCTCCACAACAACAAGCAAAACCCAAAGAGGAGGCAAAGGTAGAGGAGAAAAAACAAGCTTCTTCACCAGAACAACAAGAACAGAAGGAAGACTTAATAGCTCAAAAGATACAGGAAGAGAAGAATAAGGAAGAAAAAACCAAAGAAGCTCAGAAAACCCAAGAAAGCAAAAACTTAACAGCTCAAAAGCAGAAAACTCAGAAGGAGAGTGAAAAAGTAGAAAAGGTAAAGGAGGAAAAAGTACAAAAAAACACGGTAGCTAAGCAGGAAAAGCAAACGGAAAACCCTAAAAGAGAGGTTAAAGAGTATGTTATACAAATAGGAGCCTTTAGCTCAAAAGAAAATGCAGACAGAGCTTTAGAAAAAGCTAAAAGCATGGGCTACAGGGGTGAAATTGTGAATGAGGATAATTTTTATAAGGTGAGAGTAAGGGTAAAAACCGATGATCCAAAGAAGGTTTTAGCTAAGTTGAAGGCCACCTTTGGCGGTGCCATAATCAAGCAATGATATTTTTCTTAATCCTTATCTGGTTTGTCTTTTTTCTCTCCTGCGCACCTACTACAAAGGAAGAGCATGTTAAGGACTGGCTTTACTACTATGACCTTGGTATGTCTGCTCTGTCTGCAAAAAACTACTCAGAGGCAATAGCAAACTTTTTCATAGCCACTCAAAAAGCACCAAATGAACCAAAAGTCTGGAACTCTTTGGGTATCGCCTACATGGAAGTTTCCGAATACGAGAAAGCGGAGTCTGCCTTTAGGAAAGCCCTTGAGGTGGATGAAAAATTCACTGAAGCAAGACTTAACTTAGGAGTGATGTATTTTAGAAAAAAAGACTATGAGAACGCTTTGAGAGAAATAAAAACAGCCCTTGCAGATGAATCCTTTCCTCACAAACACATAGCCTTTTACTATTTGGCAAAAATATACAAAGCCCTTGACAATCAGAACCTATACTTGGAGAATTTAAAAAAGGCAACCGCATACAATCCCATGTTCTTTGAAGCACAGCTAGAGCTGGCAAATGCCTACGAAGAGATGGGAGACTATAGGTCTGCCCTTGATGTGTATAGAAACCTTCTCAACAACGGTATAGATACACCTCAAATAGAACTAAGTATGGCGAGACTTCTGTTTTACACAGGGGATTACGAGAATGCAAAGCTTTTCATAAAGAGGCTAATAGAAAACAAACAGGCTGATGCCAGTCAAAAGTCCCAAGCGTACGAATTGCTAAGCCAG
>JAEMPM010000029.1 GCA_022759285.1 Thermocrinis sp. | reverse complement strand
ATATCTTGTCAGTATTTGGTGCAAGAACTTACAAAGAGGAATTTAATTCCGAGAGAACTTACCATTAAAGGTGTTAGCGTGCTTGATTTGGACTTTATCTGTGTGGGCTACTGGGGGCATGGCTATCCCAGAATTGGGGTAGTAAGGCACGATGATCCGTATATTGCAAGGCTTTTGGCACTGGCAAGGTTTCATCATCTATTTTCCAAAACTTTTCCGATAATTCCTGTGCCGATCAGTATGAACCCTGACGAGATGAAGTATCAGATTTTGTCGCCGTTTGTAAGTGATTGCTTTGGGGTGGGCAGATGGGGCGTGCCTACGCTTGATGATATTAAAGACCTAACAAACACAGACCAGCTGGTTCAGAAGCTAAAATCTATTGGGTGGGAGACCATAAAGGCGGCTCTGGTGAGGGGGGTCAGAGAGCAAGATAGGAGTATGATGGTGATAGTGTGGAAGAAAGAGGAGAAGTGTTGCTGTTAGGAGTTTTTGGCCAGGTCTTCTTGGGCGAGGACTTCAATAGCTTTAGCGAGGCTTTTGTAGAAGTTTTTGTATTGTTCTCTTTTGACTCTGTCTTGTGGGTGAGTGGTGGCAGTCCAGTAGAACTCTCTTGAGGGGATTAAGAAAAACAGCCCTTGTTCTTTTCCTGCCTTTGTCTGATAGGGAGTTCTCATGTAAAAGAGAGAGTATTTGTAGTTGTAGTCTCTTGGAGGACGCACTTGCTTGTAAAGTTCCTTTTCTGCATCGGTAAAGTCAAAAAGCCGTGCCACTTCATCTACATCCTGCGAATACAAAAACACCTGATAAGGACAAGACTTTTTCACAATCTCCCCCGCCCCCGTGCTAACATCACTCGCAAACTGCGAAGCTATCATAATAAATATCCCCTTCTTCCTGTATGTTCTAAAAGCTTCTTCCACAAACTTTATAAGCGATGGGTCTTCCAAGATAACCCAAGCCTCGTCAAGAATTATCCCCTTAGTCTTGTCCTGCATCTCTGGCCTTGAAAACCACTTGACCATCCAAGTCAAAATAGACAGCAATACTATCGGCAAAAGCTCTCTATCGGTAGTCCGCAGTTCAAAAAACACATGAGACTTAAACTCTATGCTTGAAGGCCTGTCAAAAAAGTGCCCATATGTTCCCTCCATCGTGTAAGACCGAAGCCTTTGGGCAAAGTCTTCAAACCCCAAATCCTTAGCAGTCTTGTAAAAATCACTCATAAGAACTTCTCTTGGCACAAGAACCCCATCTTCCGCCAGCCTCTCGTAAGTTTTCAGCACCACCTCCTCCGCAACAGACGGGTCAAGGTCTTCTCCCTTACCCAGCTTATACGCCATAGCAAGAATGGTCTTTAAAAACAAAAGCTTGTCCCTGTCTATATCGTAGCGTATCTCCCACTCCCGATCTGTAAAGGGCTCAAGCTTACTCTGCAAATACTCCGTGTGCGGAACTTGCTTTAAAAGCTCAAGAACCTCCGATATCTTGATTTTGCCTTTCCTCCCCAGATAATTTGCATTCAAAACATTTTCAAGGGTCGTCAAATCACTTTCGGTAAAGTCCTCAAACCTATAGCCCAGATCCTCCAAAAAGCCTATCGCATCCACAGTCTTTATTGTGTTGCCAAAGGGATTTATAGACACTGGCCTGTCAAGGGATATCGGATAATACCCTCCGTCAAGCATCTTGGTAAAGACCGTGTATGAACCCTCGCCCTCTTGGATCTTCTCCACAAATACCACATAATCCTGAAAAGTGGCAAAATACTGCAAAAACACGCTTTTGCCTGAACCCATCTGCCCCACCACAAGCCCATTGGGTGGTGGAACTCTTATGTCTAAAATAAAAGGCTCTGCTATCTCGTTGTAGAATATAACCCCCTCCTGCTTGCCTCTTGGATAGCCCCTTGGCATACACATCAAATAAAACCTTGACTGAGGCATAAACCTCACAAGCCCTAAAGATCTGAGCTCCTTCTCATCATACTTAAACAGCATTGAAAAGTGTTCTATATGCGTCGTATTCTCACACTCATAAGGAAGCTCATGCTGACGCACTGCAAACTCAATCTTTTTCCTCTCTTTCAAAAGTTCTTTTTCCTCCCCAAAAACCGCCACAAAACTGGAAAAAGCCACCACAAGTTCTCTTCCAAGGTTTATATCCTTTACCTCCTCCAAAAGTTCCATAACTATCTCACTCCTTGCTATATCCCCTCCTTCCCTGGCTTGATACTCAAAAAGTTTTAGCCTTTTGCCAAACTCCACCTGAGCTGCCTCAGGAGACATCTTCCTAAAACCTATAACACATATAAAATCCCTTGCTAAAGACAAAAGACTATAAAGCTGAAAAGTCCATACCCTTGAGGGAACCTTAGTCATGGAATAAACCAGGGCAAACTTATCCCCTACTTTAACTCCATAATCTCTTTCCTCAATGGCGTATTTGAACGGGTCTTGTGAGTCCCCTCCAAAAAAGTAAGCTAAATCCTCCATAAGAGATGCCCGAGAAACTTCCACCTCCACCCCCGCCGAACTTAACGCATCCATAACAAGCTTTAAATCCTCTACTCTCCCCTCCACCACAAAGTAAAAGGCGACTTTTCGTGAAGAGATTCTTTCGTTCAAAAACTGAAGCTGCCTCTCCATCAAAAAGTTCTTAGGCTTTGCATCAAAAACTCTCTCGTCCTCCCTTGAAAGGAAAATTAGCCGTATGGGAAGATTAATGGGAATTCCCTGAAAAGCCTTGGCAAATCTTTCTGCATACTCCTGCACCGCAGAAGTAGATGACACAATAGGTCCCCGAACCTTCAAAACATAACCTACAAAAGGCTTAAGATCTGGAGGCTCTATCAGATGCTTATACTTCCACAAAAGCATAGAAAGATTTTACCACTTTCTCACCAAAGACTTTCCCACCATCTGTCTTCTTCTGAAAAAGAGGAGTTGTCCTTTCGCTGTTCCTGCACGGAAGGTCTTGGAGGTTCCACATAAGTATGCCCTATCTTTTCCTGCACAGGAGGACTCGGAGGTTCAGCGTAAGTGGGTTTAAAAGGTTCAGCAACATTTTCTACTTTTTCATGCACAAACGCCTTTGGTGGTTCAATGTGGGTAGGTTTAGGAG
>JAEMPM010000015.1 GCA_022759285.1 Thermocrinis sp. | reverse complement strand
CTTCTATGTTCGGACGGGTTCATGCCCGTGTAAATTTCAGGCTTATTTAAAACTGAAGGAGCCTGTTCCTTTAAAAAAAGCAGAGTCTTTCCAGAAGCTATTGGCACAGTTTGCAAGTAGCGGGGGTTATGGTTTTTACTTTGAACATAAACGAATAGCAGGTTTGGCGAATGGCATGTATGGAGATGACCCTCTTGTAGTCTTCTTTGGGCCATTTGAAAAAGGCTTTGTAGATCCGAAATGGCTGGAGAAGGTTACCGTGGTGTTTTTGACTTAGCTTTTGGGCAACATAAGTGAAGAGGATGTGAGAAAAAGCTTGAAGGGTTTCTTCCGTTGTTAGAGGAACTGGCTACCAATTGAGGAATTGGAGGATACCTTTGCGGTTGTTCTAAGGGGTAATAACTTTTATGGCACAGCGGAAGCGAAAGGGTGAAAAAAACTTTGAAGTATACTGACTTTTTGCAGGGCGGCTGGGAAACCCCTTTTTGGCGAAAAGTGCTGAACTGAGTTCAAAAATGAATTGCTTTCGTCTGGATGGTCGGTTAACTAAGTCTTTCCTTTTTGTGTTAGAGTTAGTTAACCCTTTTTAGATGGTTAACTAAGTTTCAAGGCTGTTAGGCTGTCAACTTTTCAAGTTCATGACCGCATAAATGACGATAAAGGAGGCTAACCATTTGTGGACGATTTGAGGAGCCCAGCTTTTGCTTTTAGGTTTATCTTTCGCATTTCTAAGCGTATTAGAGCCGCATCAGGTTCTAACCATCAACCAGTCCAGTCTATGGATGCCAAAAGTTGGTATCTTCGTCTAATTAAATGGGTGTTAGCTAAAATAACCTCATGAGGGTGTTAAGCTTTGCAGACATTGATAGCCAAGCTATCAACCTCATAAAACAGCTTGGCTTTTCTAAGGCTTATGAGGTATTCTATAGGCTGTGGAGGGAGGACCCTAAACCATATTACACTGCAATTCTCATGGCAATTTCAGAAATCATAGGAAGAGAAAAAATTGAAGGTTCCTATAAAGGTTATTGGGGCGTTTTTTCAAAGTTTTTGTATCTTCGCCAAAGAAGACTTGCCTATCAAGAGGGCAAACAATACACCTCTGCAACCTATCTGAAGGAAGTTCTAAGCAACATCACAGAAGAGGAACCCATATATATGGCTGAAGTGTTTTTAATGGGAGTGGTAATGAAGGAGAGATACCCTGCAAACTTTCAGTCCCTTGAAAGACACCTTCTCACCAATGCTACAGTTCACACGGTCTATATGTTTAAGCTTCTTCACTCCGCAAGATTTGTTCTCCCTCCGCCAGACCTGACATCCAAGCTTATGGCATACTATCATGCCACTTTGCACCTTCTTCCAGAGAGGGAGTGGCTGGGAAACGAGCTGGGGTTGTTCTAAAAATACAAATCCCTTCCTTTGGAGGCATGTTAGCCAACCCGAGGCTGTGGTTAACTAAGTCCCTTCTTTTTGTGCCCAAGTTAGTTAACTCTCTTTGGGTGGTTAACTAACTTTCCATTCTTTTAGCCCGAGTTAGTTAACCTGCTATGTGGTTAACTAAGTGTTCCTTCCAACCCGCAGACATAGTTAACCCGTGCCCGCAGGGGATTTTGTTTTTCTTTCTTTTCTCTCTTCAATTGCGTCAAAGCCTTGCTACTCAAGGGTTTAATGGCTTTCCGAAGGCAGAGGGTCGCTAATGAAAAGGTTTACACCACTAATAAAAAGCATTAAACCACTGGCAAGCTATCCCTCTCAAGTGATTGAGAGACAAGGACTTCAAGAGGGTATTTTTTAGGTTTTTCTTTGCTGAGAAATAGTGGCTTAGAGGGTGGGTTTTTCTTTAGCGAAAAGTGTTGAACTGAGTTCAAAAATTGGCCACCCTCACTAAGCCAGCGGGGAACGGAGTAGAGGGCGAGTTCCTCTACTTGGCTTTTCTGGACTATCTCATGCCCCAGCCCAGCTTTTCCCTTCACTCTCTTTATTGCCTCAAAAAGCCTCAACCCCATCATGAGGTTTATTCTAGTTTTCAGGGTTAACTAACTTTGAAGCAGGAAAAGGTAGACTTAGTTAACCCTGTTTACTGAAAAGTTGGAAACTGAGTGCACAAATGAGTAATGTAGGGTAAGACAAGACCTTCGTAATCGTCTGCGGAGATTGGGAGTATGTAAAGGGAGCTTTCATTTGCCAGGGTGCTAATTCCAGAGCTGTTCAAATCGTTCTTTAAATTCCTCTTTTCAATCTCTCAACTCCAATCGCAGTTCCTCCTTTGTGGTTCAGATGTAGGGATGAGAAGTTCTTGTGTATCCTAAAATAAAGCTTGAAGGAGGCGCCAAATGTGTGTGATCATCTATAAGCCAGAGGGAGCTGTTGTTAGCGATGAGCTGTTTGACAGGTGTTGGGAGTCGTTTCCTCATGGGGGCGGATATGCAGTCTGGGATAATGGGAGATGGGTATATGAGAAGGGCTTCATGGAGAAGGAAGAGTTCTATAAGGCGGTCAGAGAACTCATCCACTCAAAACATACGAGAGTAGTCCTACACTTTAGGTTTGCTACAGAGGATGCGGCAGGACAGAGAAACATCCTTCCAGAGTTTACGCATCCCTTTGAGATCCAACTTCAGGACACTAAGGCTTTGTTATTTGTTAATGGACGGTTCAGTGAGAGCTATAAAGGTATTGTGGGTGCTCCGAAGGTGAAGAAGCTTGTAGAGGACATAAACCAGCTAAAGCTCAAAAGATGGCAGTATGAAAAGCTTTTGGCTGAAGACGGGCTACTTGAGGGTTTATTCCGATACAGAGGAGAAAGGGCAAGGCTTCTAACGCTTTTTGAAGAAGACAAGGAACCTTTCTTTAGTCCTACTCCTCCGAAGGGATGGATAGAATACGATGGACTGTTGCTTTCAAGGAAAGTCTTCGGTTTGTAGATTGTCAGAAAATACCAAAAAGGTAGGTTATAATGTATAAGGGTATGGTAGCAGTTAGGGAGGAAAACTGGAGAAGGAGCCTTCCTAACAAGGGAGGGCTTTTTCTGAGGGGTCTTTTGGCCCCTTATTGCGAGGGGGTAGCCTAATGGCTTGCCTCTTTGTGTATGGCACCCTTAAAAGGGGTGGATCAAGGCACAGCCTCTTAAAGGGCTGTCCTT
>JAEMPM010000098.1 GCA_022759285.1 Thermocrinis sp. | reverse complement strand
GGATGGTTGATAGCTAGGATCTAAAGCAGTTTTTATACGCTTAGAAATATGAAGGCAAGACAGGTAATAGAAGAAATACTAAGCAAAGGAAACCGTCTATAGGTGGTTAGCATCTTTTATCGTCATTTATGCGATCATGAACCTGAAAAGTTAATATCCTCAAGGAGGTATATGCTTGAAAAGGCAAGGATAAACCATTTTATGCTTATTCTAATTTATATCCCACGCCACCAATTACTCAGGGGGTGAAATGTTATGCAAATACCAATTCTATCTGTTCCAAAAGTTCATCTGCTATTTTGCTAATATAATCATAGTCATATTTTTTTAGTCTTTCTCTGAGCACATCCTTTAAAGCTTTCCTGATCTTTGCCTTGATGGTTTCTTTCTTATTCCAATCGGCAATCTTCACATAGCCTCCCAATTTTTTAACAATAAGCTTTGCTATTTCCTTTACTTCTTCGTAGTTTTCAAAGATCCCTTTACTCAAAAGCATATCATAGAATGCAAGCTCCTCCTCAGTTAAATCCAACCTCTTACCTTCTTGTATTTTTTCTCTGAGCTCTCTTGCAATTTCTACGAGCTTTTCAATTATCTCAGAAGCTTCAAGGGTTTTTGCATTGTATTTTTCAATTAATTCCTTTAACCTTTCATACAGCGATTTATATCTGTGTGGATTTTTTCTCATCTTAACTTTTATTTCGTCGTTTAAAAGCTTAGCCAATAGTTCAGCAGCATAGTTTTTCTGTTTTATCTCTTTTATCTGGCTAAGAAAGTCTTCGCTAAGAATAGATATATCTGGTTTTTCTTTATTGAGCAATGAAAAAACATCTATAGGCTCTTGGGCAGAGATGCTTTTGGATATAAGCTGGTTTATTTCATACTCTAAATCCCTTGCTATTTCCCTTGATGTTGTGGTGGAGTATTTTATTATCATCTTTTTTATCATCTCAAAGAACCTTATATCATCTTTGATCTTTATGGTCTCTGGATGTGGGCTTGCAAGGGTGTAAAGTTTTTTTAGGGCTAAAAAGTGTTTTATGAAATTTTTCTTCTTTTGTTCGGTATCTAAAAGATTATAGGCGGAAACGGTAAGGTTGGAAAGTTGCTGAGGGTCTAAGTTTCGCCAATTTTTGTAGTTGATTCCATAAAACATTGAAGACACTATATCGTATTCCTCTTTTAGTTGAGTTATAACGCTTTTTATATCTGTTAAGAATTGACCTATTGTCTCCAAGGTGTATTTGGCTAAGGATTTTTTTAGGTCATCTGCAATTCCAATATAATCAACAATAAGCCCACCCGGTTTATCCTTATAAACTCTATTAACCCTCGCTATTGCTTGCAGTAAGTTATGGTTTTTCATGGGCTTATCTATATACATGGTATGTAGGCATGGCACATCAAAGCCAGTTAATAACATATCCACCACGATAACCATCTTTGGGTCTTTATCTGGGTTTTTAAAATTACTCAGTAGTTCTTCCATCTGGTGTTTATTTCTTAAGTGTGGATGGAATTTTTCCGGGTCTTTTTGTTTGTTCCCTGATATTACTACTGCCACTGATGGAGCATTGGGTATTTCTTTAATCTTATTGTAAAGTTCAACCGCCACCTCCCTTGATATGACAACCACCATAGCCTTTCCTTCAAACTCCTCAAGCCTTTTATTGAAGTGTTCCACTATATCCTTGGCTATTTTTTCCAACCTTTCTGGGTTAAGTATGAGTTTTTCAAGCCTTGCATATTTTGCCTTTAACCTTTCCCTTTCCTCTTCCTCAAGACCTTCTGAAATCTCTTCAAACTCCTCATCTATAAACTCGTTGGTTAAGTGTAGTTCCACAAGCCTTGCCTCGTAGTAAATGGGAACCACCACACCATCCTTTAGTGCTTTATCTATGGAGTAAATGCTTATAGGTTCTCCAAAGACCAAGTAAGTATCCCTGTCTTGGTATTCAATGGGAGTGGCAGTAAAGCCCAAAAAAGATGCATTGGGTATAGCTTTCCTCAGGTTTCTTGCCAGTTCTCTGTATTGGCTTCTGTGTGCCTCGTCCGCTATAACTATGATGTCCTTTCTTTCTGTCAAAAGTGGATAATCTTGGTCTTTTTCGCTGAACTTTTGTATTGTTGAGAATATTATTCCACCTGCAGTTTTTTTGATAGCATCCTGTAGGTCTTTTATACTCTCTGCCCGTTTTGCAATAGGAAGTTGAGAAAACAGGCTGTAAAGTTGCTCGTCAAGCTCTCTTCTGTCTGTGATAAAAACTAAAAGAGGATTTCCAAGTTCCTTCAGGACTTTTCTTGCATAAAAAAGCATGGTTATTGACTTTCCGGAGCCCTGCGTATGCCATATAACACCTATTCGCCTTTCTTCTGGAGTTTTCCCCTCAAGAACGCACTTTTTGGTTCTCTCTATTGCCTTTTTGACAGCGTAAAATTGATGATAGCCTGCAATCTTTTTAACATAACCCTCATCTGTCCTATCGTAAAAGACAAAATCATTTATAAATTCCGTTATATGTTCCTTTCTAAAAAGACCTTTTATTAGTATCTCAAGGGAATTTAACTCTCTGCCCTGGTATAAGTATCTGTAAGAACCCTTTGTTATTTCTTCCTTTTTTACGTCGTCGTCGCTAAAAATTCCCTCCCAATAAAAAAATCTTTCCCAACCACTTTGAGGTGAGCCATACTTTGTCTCATATCCATCGGATGCCACTATAACCTGCGAATACAAATAAAGCTGTGGGATATCTTTCATCTTTACTTGGTGATCGTTGTATGCATCCTTTGCAGTTTGATTAGAATTAAAGCCCTTTAGTTCAAAAACCGCAATGGGAATACCGTTTATAAAGACCACAAGATCTGGTCTTCTATGAACGCCATTTTGGTGATAATACTCAACCTCAAACTGGTTTGTTATCAAAAATTTGTTGTTTTCTGGATTTTTAAAATCTATAAGCTTTACAACCACCGTTTTTTCTTCTTTTCCTTCTCTGTAAGTTAGCTTTACTCCCCCCGTCAGGTATTGATAAAAGATTTTCCCCTTAATTATAAAATCTGGATGGTCTATATTTCTAACTATTTCATAAACTTCCTCTGCGAGTCTATAGTTGTTATTAAGGGACGGATTTAATTTTTTTATTGCTTTAATAAACT
>JAEMPM010000083.1 GCA_022759285.1 Thermocrinis sp. | reverse complement strand
TTGAGTTCCTGCGAGTTTTGGTTCCTACTGAAAACTTCTTATCTTGAAGATCGTTGGACGGTGAGCGGTTTGGGTGGTGTAAAACTTGTGTGTTCGTCTTATTCTCAACAGCACATTAGTAAGATAAGAAGGTTGGGATGTAGGTGGTTCTTAGTAAGAGAGTTCCTCACGCTGGAGAACTAGCTATAATAAACCCCATGGTGGAGTTTGAGTATCCTTTTGATGAGTTGGCAGAGAGGGCTGTGTTGGGGGCAATGATAAAAGACCCTGAGAATATACCTGTGGTTCTTGAACATTTGCAGAAAGAGGATTTTTATTATGAGAGGCATAGGTTATTGTTTTCAGTTCTTCACAAGGTTTGGGATGAGAAAGGTAAAGATTGGGATGACATTGTGCTGAAGAATTACTTGGAGAAGATGGAGGTGGAGGACAAGGTAAACATGGGATTTGTGCATGAGGTAGCCCAGGAGGCAGTTGAAGGTGTTTTGCTTCATGAGGCAATCAAGAGCGTAAAGGAGACGTCGGGGAAAAGGAAGTTGATGGATTTGGCTATAGCGATTTTAAGGAATAGCAAAAAGACAGATCTTGATGCATTGGTGGAGAGTGTGTCTCAACAGGTGCATGAGATATCCTTAAAGCATCATACAAGTCAGACTTATCACGCTAAAGAGATAGCGAATACTGTATTGGAATTTATTGAGCAGAGGAGAAAAACAGAAAGGCTAATTACAGGTTTGCCTACGGGCTTTTTAGACCTTGATAGGCTGACTGCGGGATTTCAGCCTGGGGATCTTGTGGTAATTGCTGCAAGACCTGGGATGGGAAAAAGCAGTTTTATGTTGTCTATAGCTTTGCACCTTGCTTTGAATGAAAAGGTTCCTTTAGCGATTTTTTCTTTGGAGATGAGTAAAGAGCAGTTGATGTTGAGGTTGTTTTCTATGCTTTCAGGAGTACCTCTTCAGAACATAAGGCACGGATATGTGAAGGGTAATGATTGGGAAAAGGTTGTGGATTCTGCTTTGAAAATTTCCTCAAGAGAGATCTATGTGGAAGATAATCCTAATCTTACCACTACAGAGTTGAGGATAAAGAGTAGGAAGTTAAAGCAGGATAAGGGTGTAAAGATAATTTTTGTGGATTATTTGCAGCTTTTGGGGGTGCCATACAGGAGAAGTTCTCGTCAAGAGGAGGTAGCGGAGATTTCAAAGAGTCTGAAGGTCCTTGCTAAAGAACTTGATGTTCCTGTGGTAGCCCTTGCACAGCTTCCTAGTCAGATGGAACAAACAAGAAACAAACAGCCGCAGTTGGCAGACTTGAGTGAACAAATTGAACAGGATGCGGACTTGATTATCTTCATCCACAGACCTGAAGTCTACAAAAAGCATCCACCACCAGAGGAGGAAGGTGTAGCAGAAATCATTGTGGCAAAGCAGCGTCAAGGCCCCACTGGCATAATAAAGCTTGCTTTTGATCAGGAAACGACAATGTTCAAGTCTCTTCCTTCCTCATGAATCCGTGAAGGAGTTTTCCTCCAAGGATTTCGATGGGGATTTTAACCTGTAGAAAAAGCTGCCCTAAAAATCCTCATCGGGACACCTTTCCCAACTCTAAAGGGACTAACCTACCCCTCACCTTATCCCATACCCTTTCCACCAACATGAGCTTTAGAGAAAAAAGGGATCCAAACCTTCCTTCATTTTATGCTTCGCAGGCTCACTAACTTTCATCCAACGGAAGAAAACTTAGTTAACCACAAGTTAACCAAGTCTGGAAGCAGAGGTAAAAACGTAATTAACCATAAGTGGAAAGTGAACTAAAAACTTTTCAGAAGCAGAAATATATCACGCTCCAAGAACCTTTCAATCCTGCATCTTTAGAAGAACCTCGCTCTATACATCTGTCTTCCCCCCTGTAAAGTCTAAAAGCTGGTGACGAAGCCACTTAAGTGATGTCCATTTTCCTAAGGATTCAAAAGATAAACCATTTAGGAAGGCTTGCACAAATCTGGCAGCCTTTTCCTCTTTTTGTGGTTCTTTTTTCCATGCCTATAGTAAGAAGTGCACCCAAAACTTCCACATATAACGCTAAGCCTTCAAGCCAATTCAAGTCCTCGTTCTCAAAATCCTCCGCCATTCTTTTAGCAAGGTCGGGCAAAACGCCCTTAATACCTTTCCCCTTCTTTTCAGTTTCCCTACGCAGTCTTTTTATAATCCTTGAGAGATGAAAATGTAGCCAATCTATGTCTTTGTCTTCTTCCTCATCCGAGATCTCCCGGCTATCCAAGTATTCTCGGACGTATCTCACCGCTATCTCTTCTTCTTCCTTTTTGCCTAACATAGCTATCTCAGTAAGCATAAACAGAATGATCCCATACTTGGCCAAGTATTCCTTCCACCAAGGAGAAAAGCTTTCATTAAAAAGGTCAAACGCCATTTGATGCACAAAGTCGGGCAGAATATCTCTAAGCTCTTCTGCCATATTTCAACCCTCCTGTTAAGCTATTATTGCTTCAAAAAGGCAGTTCTTCATCGCTCCATTCCCACTCACTTAGCACAGGCTCTCTCTTTTCCCTTAACCTTACAACTTTGATACGAAGAAGCTTTGGAGAAATCGTCTCCAGCTGAACAGGACGGTCAAGAAAACAAAAGAAACTCCAAAGCCTAAGGGCAAGGTAAGCGTCCATCTTTGCATCGTGCCATCTAGGGGGTCTTATGCCAAGGCACCTACGGACAGCCACAGGAAGCTTTTGCCATCTGCATCCAAAGAAATCTGAAAAGGTTTCCATCAGACAGATATAGGAATGGTCCTCGTGCGGAAGCTGATGGAGTTCCGATCTTCCCTCCAGGAACTCCATTTCAAAGCTTGCGTTGTAGGAGACGATAAACCTGCGGTCTTGAGCAAAAGTCCAAAAGTCCCTAAGAACTTCTTCCTCTGGAGGACAACCCTTTAAGTCCATCGGGTCTATGCGGTTCACCCAGTAAGCTGGATTTTCCTCTGCGTAGATGTATTGGTTGAATACCACAGGTCCTCTGGGTGTGGGCTTTATGGCACACAGCTGAAGGATCTGATCTTTCCCTGCATAAAGCCCAGTGGTTTCTAAGTCTACCACCACTGAGTTATAAAACAGTTCTTCAGGGTTAAAGCTAAGCATGGCGCCCTCCTAAAATGGGATTTCATCATCTCCACCTACTAGTTCAATAAGCCCAGACG
>JAEMPM010000089.1 GCA_022759285.1 Thermocrinis sp. | reverse complement strand
GCAAAAGGTAGTTTTTTTGAAAGGTACCAAAAGGTTTTTGTGGGTGCTAGTATCATACTTGGTCTCTTCGGCATCTTAGAACTTTTTATAAGGAGAAGGTATCATGGTTAAGAAAATTATTTTGACTACTTTGATTTATAGCAGTTTTTCCTTTGCTCATCACGGTGTTGCTGCACTGGGTGCTGCTGGTCTTGAAGGTCCTGGTGCGCCTTTAGAAACATCAAGTTCTGCAACTTTACCCGAGGGCAGTTGGCTCTTTTATGTAAAACTAGACCATGTGGATTGGAAAAAGTACTCTTTTCAGCAATTTAAAGACCAAAAAGATACTTACGACTTTTGGATGTATGGTATAGGCTATGGACTAAAACCTTGGTTTTCTGTTTATCTTTTTACTCCATATTATGTAAAGAAGGAACTTAAGTCCATAAACAACGACCCTACAAAACAGTATTCGTATACCAATTCTGGGTTTGCGGACATGTCCCTTATGACTGTGTTAGGTTTTAAATACGATAGGGGTTTTAAGCTCGTCCCTAAGAATGAAAGCCTTGACGATCTTATGGACTGGCACTTCACCGTGTACGGAGGGGTATCTTTACCTACCGGAAACCCTAACAAGTACGATAGGACAAGGGATCCAAAAGGTGAATTTGAAGCGGATATGGCTACTGGCTTTGGAAAACCTGCATTTACCGTTGGATTTACTTCTACCAAACAGTTAATTAGCTTTCCAAAGCTAACTTTTGTTTTTGATACTAATTACATAAAGTTCCTTGAACATACTTATAACTTTAGGGATACTCCGACTGCACCTAAAAAGAGGTATAAGTTTGGAGATGAATTTAGATTCAACACAGCATTGGCCTACAGGCTCTATACAAATGCGGAAAAAAAGTTCCGTGCAGACACACTCTTAGAGACTAACTTTCAATACAATCAGAGGGATAAAGAGGATGGTATAAAACTTGAAGCTTCTGGCGGCAAGATACTTTACGGAATTGTTGGTACAAGACTTTACTACAAAAGCAGCTCCCTGGGCGTAGGTGTAAAGGTTCCCGTTTGGAAAAGGCTAAACGAGGAAAGTCAACAACAAGGAGGGGAAGGTAAGGAGCGCTATAGGTTGATACTTACACTATCTATGCTATTTTGAAGGAGGAACTCATGCACATACCTGATGGCTTCATAGCACCGCAAGTTTACGTACCTGCTTATTTTTTAGATGGGCTTTTTTTGATTTACGCTTTCAGAAGGTTTAAAGAAGCCTTGGAAGAGCGAATGATACCTTACATAGCATCTTTATCCCTTTTTTCTTTTATCCTCATGTCTATAGCTGTACCACTTCCAGGTGGTACTTCGATTCATGGTTTAGGGATAGCAAGCCTTTCATTGCTTTTTGGTCCGTGGATAGCTTTTATATGTGTATCTCTTATACTTTTTTTAGAGGCTGTCATATTTGGAGAAGGTGGGATAACCACTTTTCCCATAAATTCTATAGCTATGGGTTTTTTAGGAAGCTTTTCCGCTTTTTACGCATATGCTATACTAAAAAAATTTTTAAGCGACAAGATTTCTCTTTTTCTTGCCGGATTTTTCTCCACTTTAGTATCCGCTTTCTTTATGGCTCTCCTGCTTGGAATACATCCTTACATATTTAAAGATTCCTTTGGTAAACCCCTTTATTTTCCTTACGGCTTCTCCATAGTTATTCCAGCATTACTTTTACCCCACCTTATAGTTGGTACAGGGGAAGGTTTGCTTACATATTTTGTAGTAAAACTCCTAAGGGGACGTGTAAGTTATGAAGGATAAGATCTTACTTTCTATTTACTTATCCTTTTTAGTTTTAGTGTCTCTGGTGCATTCCTATGAATGGCTACTGGGTATTCTTTTCCTTCTTTGTCTAACTGTTTTCCTTTTGCCTTTGAAAAAAAGGGAAAAGATTAAGATCCTTAAAAGATCGTTTTTCTCTGTCTTTTTCTTTAGCGTTCTTGTTTCAGTACCTTACACTATAGTGGGACTTTTTATAGGTGATAACAGGTTTGATTATTTTCTTATGATTAACACCCGTACCTTGGATCTTACCTTATTGACCTTTGTGTTTTTGGAAGTGATGAACCCATTTAAAGCTCTTGATTTTTCAAAGAATTTAAGTTTGCTTCTAGTTATTACCTCCAGCTATGCCTTAGTATATAACAAGGCTCTTAAAGACTTTAAAGATGCCTTCAAGAGCAGAAGCGCTGGAAGTAGAATAAGAGGCGAAGACTTTAAGCACTATCTTACCAGGCTGGTGGTTTATTTCTTTGATAAATCAAAGGAAACCTCTGAAGACATTTATATGGCTATGAAATCAAGAGGTTTTTATTATGATTGAGCTTAAGGATATATCCTACTCTTACGAAGATGAGATAGTCCTTAAGGATATAAGTATTACCATACAAGAAGGTGAAAAGGTAGTACTTTTAGGAATAAATGGTTCTGGAAAAACCACATTGCTCAAAATTATAAACGCTTTAATATTTCCACAGAAAGGAGTTTATTTCTACCGTGGTGTAAAAATCGACAAAAATAAGATGAAAAACAGAGATTTTGTCAAAAACTTTAGAAAAGAAGTAGTATTACTGTTCCAAAATCCTGATGTTATGCTGTTTAATCCTACCGTTTTTGATGAACTTGCTTTTTCTTTAAGACAGCTGGGTTTTGAAGATAAGGAGATAAAAAAGAGAGTTCTTTATTGGGCTGATAAGTTTGAGCTTTCATCTTACCTTGATAAACCACCCTTCAAATTGAGCGGTGGGCAAAAACAAAAGCTATGCTTAGCTTGTCTTTTGGTCTTAGAACCAAAAGTGTTGCTTCTTGACGAGCCTACTGCAAATCTTGATCCCAGAACAACTGGTTGGTTTGTAGATTTTCTTTACGACCTTAAGACAACTACTATTATAACTACACACAACCTTAGTCTTGCGGGTGAACTTGGAGAGAGGCTTTTAGTTCTTGGTGAAGACCATACCATCATATACGATGGTCGCGTAGAAGACTTCCTGAAGGATGAAGAAAAAATGCTTAAGGCAGGGCTTTTGCATAAACACAAACACAAGCACGGAGAGAAGGAACACACTCACTACCATCTACATGATTATCTTTAAAACTTCTGTTAAGATCTTAATACACGTCGGGTGAAAAATCACCCCCGATACTTATGTTTTTTAAAATATCCAGAAAGTCTAAGAAAGCACATATACACAAC
>JAEMPM010000171.1 GCA_022759285.1 Thermocrinis sp. | reverse complement strand
CTGAGGTCTGCAAAGGATAGGTTTACATCTTTCAGAAATGTACTTTCAAAAACACCAGATTTAACATAAGAACCTTCAAAAGATGTGTATTGTAAGATGGTTTTTATAAATTCCCCTTCGGGTATCTGCGATGCGGAAAAGTCGCAGTCATCTATAACACACTCCTCAAAAAGCACCTGTCCCATATAAGCGGAAGAGAAACAGGAATTTTTAATGTTGCATCTGATAAATTTGCATCTTTGCAAGTTTGCGTGTTGGAAATTGCAGTTTTCAAGGATACAATCTTCAAAAACTGCCTCTGCTAAAAAACCTTCTGAAAAGTCTACCCCTTTCAATACGCAATTACTAAACTTTGCACAAGTGAGGGTGGAAGCTTTAAAGCTTTCACCCTCCAAGGAAAGGCTTTCGAACTCTTTATAAGAAAGGTCCGCGTTCTCGTATTTCATACCGCCTTAGGTTTGCAAGCATCTATTAGGAGTTGTAGATCTTCCACTGGTTTGTATCGATTTTTTACTGAAAGCATCCTATCTTCGTAAGTCTCCATTTGGACCTTATAAAACACACCTATGGGAACTGGTGCATCAGGGTCATAGTAGTAATCAAGAGCGTGGAAAGCAAGCTCAAGGGCTTTTCCGTAGTCTGAAGGGTCATGCCCCATTTGGTTTATATCCTTTATTTTACCTTTGTAATACTGAAAAGTATCCACTTTGTTAAAGGTAGGGCATGGAGATATTACATTTACAAAAGAGAAACCTTTGTGTTGTATAGCCTCCTTTATAATCTCTGTCATGTGTTTGAGATTGCCTGCGTAAGTCTGGGCAACGAAAGTGGCACCATAAGAAAGCATAGTGGTAATGGGATTTACTGGTCTATCAATAGAGCCGTAAGGTGTAAAAGAACCGTAAAGTCCTTCTCTTGCGGTGGGTGATACCTGGTTTTTGGTAAGACCGTAAACACGATTGTCCATACATATAACGGTTATGTCTATGTTTCTTCGTGCAGCGTGAGGATTATGTCCAGCACCTATGGAAAAGAGGTCTCCATCGCCCGTTTCCACTATAACAGTAAGGTCAGGCCTTGCCAGCTTTATACCTATGGCTACAGGAATAGCTCTTCCGTGTAGAGAGTGTACTGAGTAGTTTTTGACAAAGAGAGGAAGCCTTGAAGAACATCCTATGCCGGACACAGAGACTATATTTTCAGGCCTCAGTCCGAGTTCTGCGTAAGCTCTTGTAAGGGCTGCAAGAACTCCAAAATCCCCACATCCAGCACACCATGTAGGTTCTACATCGCTTCTGTAATCGGCTGGCTTTAACTGTATTTCCATCATGTTAAACCTCCTTTAAATTAGTCCATAAGCTTTCTCTCCGTATAGGTCTGCAGGGGTCAATCTTCCCTCCTTGAGTTCAGGATGCTCTAAAAGGTAGTCCAAAAACTCTTCTATTTCTTTTGGTATAAATGGTTCACCTCTGTAAATGCAGTAGCTTACTGGTCTTATGTGCGTCTCTGCTTTGATTATGGTGGCAAGTTGTCCTCCGTAATTGCTTTCGGGTATGGCTATCCTTTCACACCTTTTAGCAAAGTCCTCCAGTATGTCTGCCCTCAAAGGCCAGAGCAACTTAGGATACAGGGCGTTTATTTTTATACCTCTGCTCCTGAGTCTTTCAACCGCTTCCTTTACAACCGACGCGGTAAGACCCCACGCTATCACACCTATATCTGCCCTTTCAAAGGGTGCGTCAATTTGGTAAAACCTCTCTGCGTCCTCCTCCAAGAGTTTCTTAAGCTTTTTAAATCTCTTCTCCATTTGCCATGTTCTTATGTCAGGTCTATTTCTTGGGTCCGAGTTTTCCTGCCTTTCAAGTCCTGTTATGGCATGTATGGCGTTGGGATCCCCAGGAATACCCATAGGTGTTATACCATCCTCAGTAAAAAGCGCATACCTCAAAAATCTTCCTGCCCTTCTAAATTTACCCTCAGGGTCTTCCTCAGCTCTGTACACCCATCTGTCTACAACCTTTATGTTTTTCACATTTGGTCTAGGGAAAGCCTCAGCCCTAAGAGAAAGAGAGGCATCTGTTAGGACTATTACAGGCATCTGATACTTTTCCGCCAAATTAAAAGCTTCTATGGTTAGATAAAAGCTCTCCTCCACATTGGTGGGAGCAAGCACAGCCCTTGGTATTTCTCCGTGTCCCGAGTAAACGGCATGATAAAGGTCTCCCTGCTCGTGTTTTGTAGGCATACCGGTTGCAGGTCCAACCCTTTGCACATCTACGATCACTATAGGAAGTTCTGTCATGCCAGCATAAGACAAAAATTCAGTCATCAGACACAGCCCTGGTCCAGATGTAGCAGTCATAGCCTTAACGCCTGCAAAAGAAGCACCAAGAGCCATACCAATAGAGGCTATCTCATCCTCAGCTTGATAGAGCCATCCACCCACTTTTATGAGATCCTCCACTATGTAATTTCCTACGCTGGTTGCAGGAGTTATGGGATAAGCTGCGTAAAACTTACAACCTGCCACTATAGCACCCTTAGCTACAGCTTGATTTCCCTCCATTATTACCACATCTTTTGGCTCTCTGGCGGGTGGAAAGGTGTAGCTATCTACTTTCTTCAAATTTTCCTTTACATACTTTATGCCAGTTTCCAATGCCTTATAATTTAGGTCAACTATATGCTGTCCTTTTCTTGAAAACTTAGCCCGTATTGAGTCCATTATGGATTGCACGGGTATATCGAATAACCCACAGAGAACTCCTAAAGCTATTACATTTTTCGTTATGTAAGCTTTCATTACATCATTTGCAAGGTAAGACAGGGGAACAGGGTACATTATCACATCTTCGTGCTCTTCAGGTTGGAAGTTTGAAGAGTCATAAACGAGAACTGTTCCAGGTTTTAGATGCCTTTTATTGAATTCATAAGCTTCACCGTTGAAACAACAAAGGATATCAAATCCATCGCCAGTAGTGTATAGTTCCTTATCAGATACCCTTACGATGGATTGGGCGTATCCACCTTTTATTTCTGCGGGAAAGCTTTTAAAGTTAACCACATAATAACCAGCCCTTGCAGCAGACTCTGTTAAAAAATCACCCGCAGATATCACACCTTCACCACCCTCACCACCTATCTTGATGGTCAAGTCAAACGCCATAAGTGACCTCCTTAAGTAATAATTTTATTTAAAAGTAGGCAATATTTTATATTTTGCCAGATTTAAATTACTATGATAAATATCATGCTTTTA
>JAEMPM010000150.1 GCA_022759285.1 Thermocrinis sp. | reverse complement strand
CGTTAAAAGTTTAAACAGTGCTTATAATTTTCCTTAGATGTTGGAGCTTAGCCAGTTTAACCAGTTTATGCTTGATTACTTGGACCCGGAGATAAAGCTTGTAGAGGATGTAGGAAGACATATCATCTCCGCGGGTGGAAAAAGGCTCAGACCGTTGCTTATGATGGAAGTTTGCAGAGTGCTTGGGGGAGATGTGGAAAAGGTAATTCCTTTGGCGGTGGGTATAGAGTACATACACATGGCTTCTTTGCTCCATGATGATGTAGTGGATGGGGCGGATACCCGGAGGGGAAGACCTTCTGCAAATGTTGTCTTTGGCAATCAGGCGGTAGTCCTTGGAGGAGACTACTTTTACGCAAAAGCCCTTTGGCTTTATGCCAATTACGGCAACCTTCAGTCAGTGGAGATGGTCAGCCGGGCAGTTATGCACATGTCCCAATCTCAGCTTTTGGAGCTTTTATCCCTCGGAAAGCTCATCTCAGAAGAAGAATACTTCAGAATAATAGATGGAAAGACGGGTGCCCTCTTTGGGGCAAGCATGGGTGTGGGTGCCTTAATGGCGGAAAGCTCTCTCGCAGAGGAGTTTTACCAGATGGGCTTAAAAGTTGGCAGAGCGTTCCAACTTATAGATGATGCTTTAGATTACTCATCTTCGGAGGAACGCCTCGGAAAGCCTGTAGGCAACGACATTAGGGAAGGCAAATGCACCTATCCCTTGCTTTCTGTTCTGGACCACTTAGATAAGCAATGGGTTTTGGAAAGGTTTGGCAAAGGAAACACAGAGGAGCTAAGGGAAAAGGTGGTCTTGCTAGGTGGCGTGGAAAACACAAAAAGACGGGCGGAGGAGGAGATAGCACCTGTTCTGGAGTTTGTTGGTAAGTTTGAAAACAGCCAAGCTCTCCTCCATCTTATTAGAAGTATAGTGAATAGGGACCACTGAGCTAATTTTCTCATTCCTACTTTACTTTCCTACGAGCTTCTCTACTTTAATCCACAACTACCCTATCCTTCCCACTCTTCTTTGCTATGTAGCATCTTTCGTCTGCGATCTTTAAGAGCTCTTCCAGATCCTCCCCATCCTCCGGATAACTGGCCACTCCCCAGCTGGCGGTTAGTGGCACGCCTCCTAATCCCACCATCATGCATTCCATCTTTAGGACATCCTTCAACCTGTGCACTATGTCTTTGCAAACATTCTTTGGAGTCTCCGGAAACACAAGCAAGAACTCTTCACCGCCCCAGCGCACCGCAACATCTGCAGACCTGAGATGCTTTAATAGGGTGTTGGCAAAGGTTTTAAGGCATTTATCTCCAAACGCATGCCCGTAAGTGTCGTTGATCTTCTTAAAGTCGTCAAGGTCCACCATCACAAAGGAGAGGTACTTTTTGTATCTCTTTGCCTTCTCAAGCTCTTTGGTGAGAAAATCCATGGCAAAGCGTCTGTTGTATAAGCCTGTCAACGGGTCCCTTATGGAGAGCTCCCTGTTGATCTCTATTAACCTAAGGTTAGAAACAAAGGAAGAAAAGGTATGAATAAGGTCCTGTATGTAGCTAACCTTATCCGGGCTGAAGAAATTTTCCTCGTAAGAAATTAGGGAAAGTATAGCTATTGTTCTCCCGGAGGATACCACCGAGATGCACATATAAGAGCCAAACTCTGACCTAAAGAGGGGGCAGGAGTAAGAGGTGTGATCTTGAACCACAAAAGGTTGTGGTGAGTTAAAGACCTTGCAGTAAAGGGGCTCTCCCTCCAGACATGCTGAATACTCGCCCTTACCGTATATCAGTTTTTCCTGCACCTTGTTTAAGGATGGGTTGACTCTATACACAGCCATCAAGTCTACGCCGATTTGATTTCTTAGGATGTGTGCCAAAAGATTGTATGCCTCTCCCTCCGAGGTGCATCTGTTCAGGTTCAAAATAAACTGGTGCATAGTCTCCAGCTTTTGCACTTTGTCTTTGAGTTCCTCCTCAAGCTTTTGCTCGTAGGATATATCCCTTGCCACCACCAGCACATACTTCTCTCCGTTTAGCAAAAGTTGAGTTGCGGAGATATCCACCGGGAGTGTCTTTCCAAAGGCGGTTTTGTATAACCTCTTTCCCCTTATTACCAACCCTTGACGGATGATCTTCTGTATATTTTCAGCCAATACATCTGGGTCAAGAAGGTTTATATCAAAGATGGTTTTGGTTTCCAGTTCTGAGTCCGTGTAGCCGAGCTTTGTCTTTACTGAGTTATTCCACATTTTGAGTTTACCTGTTTCTGCGGAATATATGATGATCATTTCATCGGTGGAGTTTATTACCTTTTGCAGAAGATTTAATTGTCTTATTGACTCCTGCTGTTTTTCAAGCTGCTCTGTTATATCTCTTACTATGAGCTTTATTTTACCTTTTGCACTTTGGTCTTCAAAGGGTAAGTAGGAGGCGAATAGCTCGTAATACCTCCCTTCCTTAAATATTCCCCTACCCTCTATACCCCTAAAGCCTTCCACCTTGCCTTCTTTCTTAAGCTTGTAATACACATAAACCCAGTCCCTTTCTGGAAATATCTCATCAAGCCTTTTGTCTATAAGACTTCCCATTGTTTCTTTTGCCTTTTTGTTTTCCCACACCACCATTTGATAATCGCCATAATCAAAAGCTTCTATTATGCACTCTGGGAATAGCTCAAGAATTGCCTTGGTATGCCTAAGTGTTTCCTCTATGTGTCTTGTATAGCCTCCACCCAAAAGTTTTGCAATGTCTCTCTGACTTATCACCCCTATTACCCTTTCGCCCTCTACCACCACCAAATGCCTTATCTTCTTTTCTTCCATTAGATTGCTTACGTAGGTAAGTGTATCCTCAGGAGAAATCGTTATGACGGGTCTCGTGGCAGTTCTCTCCAGAGGTTCATCCAAAAGACCTTCCGCGGTCAGCCTGGCTATATCCCTTTCCGTAATTATGCCGTAGAGCTTTCCATCCTTAAGCACGGGCAAACATCCTATTCTTTTCTCCCACATTAACTTAGCGGACTCACGGGTAGTCATAGTGTGTGGTGCAGTTATTGGAGGGTTTTTTAGGACTATGTCTCTTATTTTTAACTCCTTGGCAGGGGCGGATTTATTCATTAGCCTTATTAGATCCTCCATGCTTACCACACCCACGAACTTGCCTTCCTCGGAGACCAAAACCAGTCTTCTTATGTTGTTTTCAAGCATCACTTCAAGTCCATAGTGCAAGGGACGATCCCACCTAAGGGTAATAAGTTTTTTTGTCAT
>JAEMPM010000094.1 GCA_022759285.1 Thermocrinis sp. | reverse complement strand
CCGATGGAGCCCTTTTCCACCACGTATGGTAAGTACTCCTTTGGTACTCGGATCTTCAGTTCCCAGTGTTCTCCCCTTTGGGAAAGGCCCTCTATGGGAGAGGTAAAATCCACATGCCCTTGCAAAAAGTGTCCCCCTATGCGGTCTCCCACCCGTAATGACCTTTCAAGATTTACTGGGTCTCCTTTCTTTAAAAACCTTAAATTACTCCTGCTAAGGGTTTCTTGAGATAGGTCAAAGCTAAGCATCTGATCTTTCCATTCCACCAACGTAAGGCATACACCATTGACCGCTACGCTATCACCCAACTTTAATTCCCCCAAAGAGCTCCTTACTACCAATCTTGCACCACCAGGTGTGGACTTTAGGTCCTCAACGACTCCCACCTCTTCCACTATGCCGGAAAACACTATAGGACCACCTCCTCCGCAGGAAAGACTGGCCCTTCGTAGCAAACTCTCAAAAATTTTCCATCTTTTGATGGCACTACACAACCAAGGCATACACCCCAACCGCAAGCCATGTTTGCCTCCAGAGAAAGATAAACCTTCCTGCCCTCTGCCATCTCCTTGAGAGCTTTTAGCATCTTTTTAGGACCGCACGCATGAATAACCCAGGATTCATCAAAGTCCTTTAGGGCTTGTAGAACGCTACCCTTTTGCCCCTCGGAACCATCATCTGTAAAAAGCTTGTGTTTTATGGCGTTTTCCTTTAGCCACTCCTTCATTACCAAAAAGTTTGAGCTCCTCGCCCCGTAGCATACAAAGACCTCTTTGCCAAGGGCTTTTAACTCCTTTGCTAAAAGGGAAAGTCCAGACATACCTATGCCACCACCTAAAAGAAGATGCCTCTGTCCGTCCAACCTAAAAAGTCGGTTTCCCAACGGACCAAGAATTTCCACGCTGTCGCCTTCCTTGAGCCTTGCCATTAGGGCGGTGCCTCTACCAACTGCCTGGTAATATATGCTTATGCGGTCCTCTTTTTTGTCCGCTATGGCAAAAGCCCTCCTACCCATAGGATCAAGCCCACTCCAACCTTTCAACATTACAAAATGCCCGGGTTTTATTTCCTCCGGAAAAGGAAACTCCAACTCCATAAGGTAAGTTTGCGGACCCACCTCTAAGTTTTTTAACACTTTAACCCTTAACTCTCTCATTGCTCTTCCTCAAAAGTTGATCTCCAAGCAGGTTAAAGGCAAAAACTACTAAAAATAGGGCAACACCTGGTGTCAAAAGCCATGGATAGGCACTGATCAGAGGAATATTCCTTGCTTCCGAAAGCATGTTGCCCCAGCTGGGCACAGGCTCCGAAACTCCCAAACCCAAAAGGCTCAAAGCCGATTCCCCCAAGATAAAGCTCGGAAAGGACAAAGTGGCAGAAACGATCAGGTAGTAATAAGTGTTCGGAAGGATATGCTTAAAGAGAATGCGGAATGTGCCCGCACCGTAGGTCTTCGCTGCATAGACAAATTCCTTTTCCCTCAGAGAGAGCACCATTCCCCTAACCACTCGCGCCAGCCCCGCCCATCCCACAAAAGAAAGAATAAACACGATAGCAAGGAAGAGCTCAAAGCTACCCATGTTCAAAGGAAAAATAGACCTCAAAGAGAGCATAAGGTAAAAGGTAGGAATGGAAAGGAGGATCTCCACAAGCCTCATCAAAATACTATCCACCTTACCACCCAAAAGACCGGAGATCCCTCCTATAACCGAACCCAAAATAAAGGTGGTAAGCACACCCACCAAACCAATAGTCAAGGAGACCCTTGCTCCGTACACAAGCCTTGAGAAGATGTCCCTGCCCAATTTGTCTGTGCCCAAAAGGTAAAGATGACAAGGTTCTGCCACCGAAAGGAGCTTAAAGCCGTAGGGTGTTTTACGGAAAAACTCAAGCCTGCAGGTGGTGTTCGTTTTCTCATAGACCTTAAAGAGAGGATCTTCCAGTTCATACTTATGTACATAAGGTAGAGTAGGTCTGCCATCCTTAAAGAAATAAATGCGTGTGGGTGGATGGTAAGGTGCTTGTCTGTTTTGCAAATCGTAAGGATAGGGAGCTATAAAGTCTGCTAGAAGGCCAAAGAGAACAAAGATAAAAATCACCGTGTACGCAAATCTCAAACCCACCGTTTATATTTTAAAGCTAATGCTAACACTGATAAAAGAGCCGATCCTCCTTGCCTTTTTGATCGTCTCCTACAACTTTGCTCTGGTGCAACTGTCCCAAATGTTGAACATTAAACTCTATCCATCCTCCCTGTCTGAAAGGCTTCACCTGACATTCTTTTTGTCCGCCCTGTATATAGCCTGGCTCTTTGGTGAAAGGCTAAGGACCGTAGCGTGGATCGGTTTTCTGTTTGTGTTTAATGTGCTTTTGCAGGCAGTAGTGGAGCAGAAGGTCAACCTTGTGCTGGAGCAAATGCCCGCCTTTTTAATAACTTTGATTGTCATAAAGCTCTTTGAGTCGCCCGTAGAAAAAAGGTGGAAGCAGTTCCAAGAGGAAAAGCATAGACTTGAGGAGAAGTTTTCAGAAAACCAGAAGGAACTAATGGAAGCCCTAAAAACTAAAAAGCTATATAAAGAATTAATTGAAAAACTTACCAAAGAAAAGTACGAGCTTGAAAAAAGAATAGAAAAGCTAAAGGAGGAGGAAACAGTAGAAAAAGAAAAGCTCTTGAAGGAAAAGGAAGACATTGTAAAAAGGTTGAACTCTCTCAAAGAAACTCTTAAAGACTACGAGGAAAGGATAGAGAGGCTAAAGGATGCAAACAGAAGGCTTTTTGAAATGTTGGAACTTCAACAGGAGAGAGCCGCCAATAGAGAAAACAAAGAACTTTCAAGACTCAGAAGCGAAAGAAAAAAATTAGTGAAGGAGCTTTTGGCTTTGGAAGAGCTTTTGGAGGAAGCCTCAAAGGAAAACTTAAGGCTTAATGAAGAAAAGGAAGACTTACGCCATCAATTGGAGGAATTGCAAAGGCAACTTTCTTTAGCTCAGCTTCGTCTGGAGGAGTGCGAAAGAATAAAATTGACAAAAAAAGAACTCTACCAAGAGATGTTGGAGTTGGTTCTTAACCGTATAGAGTGGGAGGATCAAGCCCTTGAGGAATTTATTCAATTGGATCACCAACGAAAGAAGGAGTTCTTAAAGGAGCTCATACTTTTAAATATGAAGGAACTGGGAGAGATCTTTGAAACCATAAAGGGTGTAAAAAACACCTTTAAGCTAAAGCCAAAGGGCGGTAGAATTTACTTTACCTATGGCAAGGAGAAAACTTGGCGTATTCTTGGCATTCTTGATGAAGAGGACCAAAAGCACAAAGAGA
>JAEMPM010000016.1:1676-3335 GCA_022759285.1 Thermocrinis sp. | reverse complement strand
TTAAAAATCGCCCGCCCGCCCGCCTGCCCGCCCGCCGTTGAAATCGGTTCTAAATGTTTAAAACTTTTCTAATCTAAAGAAAGATAAAAATCAAACTTTACAAATCTTGAGCCGTACCTGAAGGGCTGGCTGGCTTTTGGGTCTAAGTGTCTGATTAATACAATCGGCGTTTAGGTTTGGCTAAATGTTTGGTTAATTCACAGGTCTGCCAGCCAGCCCGGAAGTAGGCTCCGGCGGGAGAGGGTAGGGGGTCCGGGGAAGGGAGAGGGTCGGCCGGAGCCATTAGTTTTTGGAGACCCTCTCCCTTCCCCGGCGGGTGTAAGCCCGTTCTTTCTATGCGTTATCTTTTCCACCAGAGCTGAGCAGGGCGGGGGCGGGGCGTAAGCCCGCCCGCCTGTGGGCTTGTATTACTTATCACTTAATTTTAAACTTCTTACCTGTCCCCCACTTAAGGGTTAAAATTTCACCCTAAATTGAGGGTTTGCCATGGGGTTGTATGATAGGGACTATATGAGGAAGAAAAGGGAGCCCTCGGAAGAGGTTCAGCATTCTAAACTGCCAGACTTTGAGAGTATTAAAAGGTTTTTGTCCAGGTTTAAGCCTTCTGAGGGTTCTTATTCTCCTCCAGGGCAATATAAACCTTCTCCTACTCCCTTTGCCTTTTGGCTTTGGCTTTTTACTATGACCCTTGCTATTCTTTTCTGGGCTTTTCTTCTTTTAGTCCGCCCGTGAGGAATTAACAGGGTTCCCTTTTCAGGTATTCGTTGGCTTTCATTACGCCCTTAACCGCCCTGTAAAGGTTAATAAGCCTGTTCAGTGTCCTAAAAGGTGTTTCCTCGTGCCTCCAGTTGTTTATTGTTATGGTCTTTCCTCTCTCCAGTTCTCCCTTCAGCTGTTGGTATCTATAGACCCGCCCGCCCTCCGTTCGGATTTCAAGCATGCATAGGCTTATTGTTTTGTATTCAAAGTCTCTTAAGGTCTTGTCTTTAATCCCAGCTTCTCCGCACAGCCTTATGACTTCTTTCTTTAGTTCTTCCTCTATGTTCTTTAGTTGTTCCTTTATTGCCCTTATATCCATTCTTCCCATTCCTCCCTTTCCGTATTTTCATTCTTTCCATTGCTTCCTTCCCGAGTTATCCTTTCTAATTCAAATATTAGGGCTTCTATGTCTCCGTAGAAGTAATCCATAAAATTTATTAGCAATCTTAAAGTTCCCTCTTTGTTCTTCTTGAGGGCTAAGGCAAGTAGGTTATATATCTCTGCTATTTTTTCAAGGTTCTCGTCGTAAGTTATCCCTGCTATCTCATTTGCAAAGTCTCTTACCACTGCAATGGCTATATAGTTCCAGCCTCGCCTTTCCGCCCTTAATAGCCATGTTTCTTTTTTTATCTTCCATAGTCTCTCTGGTAAGCCTATTTCAACATTCTTTCTCTTCCACTCTGCCCACTCCTCTATGGCGTCTATAACTTCTTCTATCTTCTCTTCATAGAAAAGGTCTCTTATGTAGGAAAGGACGGTTATTTTCCACTCAAGTGTTGTGATTGTGATATTGTTAGGGTCAAGCTCTAATACCTTTTTAAGTGCCTTGTGAAGTTCTTGCTTACGCATGCCTTTTGTCTCCTTTATTCTCTTTGTGCCCATTTTTTCCATTGTTCGTAT
>JAEMPM010000016.1:0-1576 GCA_022759285.1 Thermocrinis sp. | reverse complement strand
TCCATCCATGCCATCTTTAACCCTCCCTTATGAAGTTCTTAACCTTTACCTTTCCCTTTTCGTTCTTTCTCCAGCTTGCCAGCCCTCGGATCTCAATTATTCCTCCTTTTCTGACTTCCTCCCGCACTGTTTCTACAAATTCCTTTATTACCCTTTCCACCGTTTCCTCTTTAAGCTTTAGCCTGTCCGCTATTAACTTAGCTAAGGTCTTCCTGTTGTGTTTCATAGGTAGCCTCCCAGTTGAAAGGTTCTTTATGCTTAAGGCAGTAATAAACCCATTCAATAACCTTCCCAGCTGTCTTTATGATTGCCTTTTTCTTGCTTCCGCTTTTTTCTACTTGCCTAAGGTAGTATTCCTTAACCCTCTTGTGGTTGCTTCTTTCCCTTATCGCTTGGACTACATACATATAAAGCAGTTTCCTTATGTATTTGTTGGTGTAGCTATTGACTACGTTTTTCTCTTTTTTCCCTGATTGATATATTCTCAAGCCCAAACCCATATAACTTTTGAAAGCTTTAACATCCTTGAACCTTCCTATATCCACATAAACACTTATGAAGTATGCTATAGTTGTCTCTGAGAACCCAAAGCTTTTAAGAATTTCCACATCCTCAGGATAGTAAGTCCTTAGGAATGCGTTTATCTCCCTTTCCGTTTCCTCCAAGCTTTGGACTATCTCCAGCCATATTTTCCTTTCCCTTAGGATGGTTTCTAATACTTCTGCCTTATCCGTTAGCCTTTCCCACTCGAGGAGAACCCTTCCTTTCCTTATCTCTGACCAAAAAACTTGTTTGCTTAATGTTTTACTGTCTGGAAATATCGTCTCTACAAGTTGCCTTAATCTGTTCTCTATTTGGTTTTTGACCTTTAGCAAGTGTTCCCTTTCGCTTATCAGAACCTTTAACCCGTATGCCTTTATGTCCTTGTCCGTTATTAGCCTTGCTTTTAGTCCTCTCCTTAGGTATTCCGCTAAACTAACTGCGTCCGCCTTGTCCTGCTTTTTCCTTCCTTCAAGCTTTATAAACCTGCTAAAGTTAAGCCCATCTACCAGGTAAATCCTTAACCCTTCCACCCTTTCCATCAAGTAGAGAATCACAGGCATTGAATAGGTTCCCGTTTGTTCAATAGCCATACTTATCTCGTCCTTTAGATGCTTTAAAGTCAGTTCCAGGAGCCTTAGCCCTTCCGTTGTGATGTCAAATTCTCCGCTTGTTAGCTTTGTCCCTCCGCTTGTTAAAACAGCCACACTAACCTTGTCTTTACTAACATCTACACCTGCATATAACATTTAAACGGCCTCCCACTATTCTTTGAGAGGTCAGGCAAAAGCCTGCCCCATTACCACCATTAGGGATGACCGCTTTAAGCTTATTTGAGAGCTACCCACCCCCCAAGATGAGATAAGGGATACAGGATTAACCTGCTCCCAAGGTCTAATAAGAGGTAATGGGTAGCCCTCAAATAAGCTTATCAGAGAGAGTGAAAGAATTAAGACTTTAAATTTCAGCATGTATAAAAGAATAGGTCTAATTATAAGCACAACAGAGAATGTTCAAAAAACGTAAAAAGTTCAAC
>JAEMPM010000143.1 GCA_022759285.1 Thermocrinis sp. | reverse complement strand
TAGCCATAATGATCTTTAGTGCAAACACTGCCTTGGCCCTCTATGGCAATGCAAAGCTCATTCTTGAAAAAATAGAAGGAGTAAAATTTCCTATTTCCGTGTTTGAGGTTTCCATCCAGAAGGTAGAGGATGCGCTCTTTCCTGGTGGCACCGTTGTAGGAACCATACCTTTTATGCATACGGGCGACCTGCAAAAGTCAGGAGAACTAGACGAGCTTGTCCTATCCGCCCTAAGGAGTTAACCCTTAGAAGAAAAATCCCAAAACAAAGTGTATTCTACTGCGAGAGGTATCACCGGGTACCTTTTTGGTCTTAAAGGCCCAGTCCAGCTTGATGGGGGCAAAGGGTGTGACAAACCTCAATCCTGCTCCATAGCCTCCTTTTAGATTTTGAGGTTTCAGCTCGCTGATTTGATTAAAGCCAAGTCCTGTATCGTAAAATAGTGCTCCGTAAAGTATATTTTTGTAAAGTGGATAGTTGGCTTCTGTAGAGAGGATTATTTGCCTTTTGGTACCTATGGGGTCTAAAGTGTTAGGGTCTAAATGACCTGCATAGCCGTACTTGTAGCCTCTAATGGTGAAGTCTCCACCTACAAAGAACCTTTCATCCAAGGGCACCGTCTTTCCGCCGTAAGGGTCCACAATACCAAGGACTCCCTTAAAGGCAAGTATCAAACCTGTATCAAAAAATGTATCCTTTAGGAAGGTTTGATGCAGAATGTTGATTTTGTTAAACCTCTCTGTTCCTCCCAAAACTGGTACTGCAATCGAGTATTCTATCTCTGTAAGAGAACCTTTTGTGGGAAAGAGATAATTATCCCTTGTATCCCTTGAAACGCCAAAGATCAGCTTTCTAGACTGTCTTGTTCCAGCCTCCTGCTGTACTGCGGGTGATGCGTTTGGAGATATGTCTGAGTATCTGACCCTCTGAAAGCTAATACCACCGCTGATTCTCCAAAACTCACTTAGCTCTTTCGATGCTATTAGGTCAAAACCTGTTCTTTCTACAGTGTAAGTTGTGTATTCTATACGCCTGTCGTAAACGGAACCACTAAGGTCTATGGGTAGGTTCAGAAACCATTTTTTAGTGTAAGAAATGGCGTTGTCTTTTATTTTGCTACCGTAAGATACGGAGATGCTGGCTATGTCTCCCGTGCCTAAGAAGTTCCCCTTTCTAAGGGAGATAAAACCAGAAATCTTAGTTATCTGGTTGTAGCCCAAGCCTACAGAGAACTGTCCAGTAAATCTCTCTCTTATTCTGGTTTCTAGGTTTAGCTTATTACCTTCAGTAGATGAGGGTTCTATGCTTACATCCTCGTAATAACCTAGGTTGAAGATCCTAGTTTTTGACCTATCCAATTCCCTCTGGTTGATAAGGTCTCCTTCCTGAACCCTCATCTCCCTTCTTATTACGTGATCTCTTGTTTCATAATTTCCTCTTACCTCTATCCTTCCCACGTAGAAAGGCTCACCCTCAGATATCTTTAAAACTACTTCCACTTCCTTTTTCTGGTCATCCTTTTTTTCCTCTCTATCCACAGAAACACCAAGGAAGCCTATTTGGGTGTATTGATCCTTTATGTTTTTAATGATGTTCTTTATAACCTCTTCCCTGTAAAATCCTCCCTTGTTCTTTTTAAGAAAATTGCCTATAAGTTCCTTGGACGAAAAGTAGGTATTTCCTTCTACCTTTAGTGCCTTTAGCTTATATCTTGGCCCCTCTTGAACTTCTATGAAGATCCTATATCTGTTTTTTTCTTTTTCTACCCTGTATGAAACCTTTGCCTCCAAAAAGCCCTCAGACCTGTAAAACTCTTCAATCTTCTTTATATCTTCCTTAAGGACTTCTTCACTAAAGGGTGGCCTTAGTCTAAAGGCGAGCAAGCTTGGCGGCTTTGTTTCCATAAGCTCTAAAAGCTTTCCTTTTCTAAAGCTTTTATTTCCCTTTATTTCAACGCTTGCTACATACTCAGGCTCACCCTCTATTATGTTATACACAAGCTTTGACGCTCCCTTTTTGGGTACAAGCTCGTAAGAAACCTGCACGTTTGGATATCCTTCCTTTTCGTATGCTTGGATGATCCTGTTTTTGATGGTTTCCATTTCCTCTTGGCTGAGGACCCTTCCCAGCTTTAGCTTTCTTTGTACCTCCACTTTTTCTTCTATGGCAGGGGAAGATGTGAATTGCCGGGCCAATTCTTCTACATCTATCTTTCCTACCTCTGTTTCTATGCCTATTTTCTTTTCAAGCTCATCGCTCTTTATCTTCTTGTTTCCTTTGAATTCTATTTTGTATATAACTGGGAGGTCTTTGACCTTGTAGGTAAGTAACACTTTATCTCCTAACTTTTCTTCGTACACTTCCACGCTTTCAAAAAAGCCGGTTCTGTAAAGGCGCCTTATATCTTCTCGCACTGCAAAGGGATCATAAGACATACCCTCCTTAACCTTTATAAGTCCTCTAATTACATCCTCTGGCACATAGAGGGCACCCTCTATTTTTACACCCTCCACCCTCTGGGCAAAGAGCCAACCAAAGCTTACTAAGAGCAAGAGAACAATCCTACGCAATTTCTACACTCCTTTCTCCGTCTTTTATTACCCCTAGTTCAAAGGCTTGGGGTATCTCGAAGAGTACTTTACTTGCGTTTATTTCATCCACAACCAAAACAAATCCCACACCCATGTTAAAAACCCTAAACATCTCTTCCTTTTCTATTTTACCCAGCCTTTGCACCCAATCAAAGACGGGATTTTTGGGAATTTTCTTCTCTTCCACCACCGCCTTTGTGCCTTTTGGAAGAATCCGAACTAAATTCCCCGGCAGTCCTCCGCCCGTTATATGCGCCATGCCTTTTATTTCCACTCTCTTTTCAATAAGCTCCTTTACCTCCCTCCAGTATATTCTTGTGGGTTCAAGCAAAACCTCTCCAAGGGTTTTTCCAAACTCTTCCATAAAAGTGGAATAGCTCAGTTTGTTTATCTCTACAACCTTTCTGATAAGGGAATAGCCGTTGCTGTGAAAGCCAGAAGAAGGAAGTCCTATGAGAATGTCTCCAGGTTTTATGTTTTCCCCGGTTATGAGTTCATCCTCTTCGCACACACCTACACAAAAGCCCGCAAGATCATAGACTCCATCTGGATAAAAGCCAGGCATCTCTGCAGTTTCTCCACCTACCAGTGGCATCTCCGACTGCTTACAGCCTTCCAATATACCCTCAATTACCTTTTTTAGAACCTCTAACTCTATTTTGCCAGTAGCTATGTAATCCATAAATCCCAAGGGTTTAGCTCCGGAGGTTATAAGATCATTAACGTTCATAGCCACAAGGTCTATGCCTACCGTGTG
>JAEMPM010000027.1 GCA_022759285.1 Thermocrinis sp. | reverse complement strand
AGGGCAATTTCTGCGGAAAAGCCTGCGGTGGTTGTTTTCTACAAACCCGGTTCGGAGAAAAATCAAGAGCTCTTTGATCTTCTTGCCAAGTTTAAGGCAATATACGGTAATAAGGTCAACTTCTTTGCTATGAACGTAGAAAAAAACACCACTCCCGAAGACTTGGGCATCTTTTACTTTCCGACGGTGCTCTACTTTAGGGACACTATAGAACTGGAAAGACACGATTACATACCCATAGAGGAGGAAGTAGAAACCGCAATAAGGAGGCTTTTGAGGCTATGAACCTTCTGTGGGCTCCTTGGAGAAGCACATATATAGAAAAGGTAGACCAAACTTCTGGGTGCTTTTTGTGTGATGCGGTCTCACAACCGGAGGAAAAGCTGAGGGATTATTTGGTGTTATACAGAGGTAAAAAAGCCTTTGTGATATTTAACAAATATCCATACAATGCAGGACACCTTATGGTCGCCCCCACCGAACACGTAGGAAACTTTTGCCTTTTGGACCAAGAGACGGTTCTAGAGATTCACAGGCTAACGGTTGTCTCCATAAAAGCGCTGGAAGAGGTTATAAAGCCTCACGGCTTTAATCTTGGTTACAATTTGGGCAGGTCTGCGGGTGCGGGCTTGGAGAGCCACATTCACCTTCACATAGTCCCCAGATGGAACGGAGACACGAACTTTATGCCCACTATAGCCAAAACAAAGGTGATATCTCAAGACCTTTGGGAACTTTACGACCGCATAAAACCCTCCTTTGAAAGGCTTGTAAATGCTACTTGAAGTAAAAGACCTTTCCCTAAGCTATGGCGATAAAAGAGTTTTAAAGAATGTTAGCTTTTCCTTAAACAAAGGAGAAGTTCTGTGTATAGTGGGCGAGTCCGGTTCAGGGAAAAGCTCCATTTTGCTGTCTATTATGGGTCTTTTGCCCAAGAACGCAAAGCTTAGCGGTAGTATCCTTTTGGAAGGAAAGGAACTTTTGAACCTGCGGGAGGAAGAATACAGAAAGCTAAGAGGTAAAGAAATAGGTATAGTCTTTCAAGAGCCTTCTCTGTATTTGGACCCTCTTTTTAAGGTAAAGGATCAGATCCTTGAGGCATATACTGCTCACTTCGGTAGAGTGGGTGGAGAGGAGAGGGTCGTGGAAGTACTAAAAAAGGTTGGTGTGCAGGATGTGGAAAGGGTTATGAACTCTTACCCTCATCAGCTTTCTGGAGGACTAAAACAAAGGGTTTGCATTGCCATTGCGGTGGTTTGCAACCCAAAGCTGGTGCTGGCGGACGAGCCCACAACTGCTTTAGACTTAACCGTCCAAAGAAAGATCTTGGGACTTTTCACCCAGTTAAAGGAGGAAGGAAAGGGCATTATTTTGGTAACCCACGATTTTGGAGTAGTGGCGGAGGTGGCAGACAGGGTTTTGGTTTTAAAAGAGGGAGAGGTGGTGGAGGAGGGCGATGTGGTTTCTATTTTTGATGCACCCCAAAGCCCATACACAAAAGCTCTACTCTCCGCCACATACCTTAAAGCTTAAACGGTTCCCTCCTCTCTAACTCTTTGCCTTGAGAGTATGTAATTCTTTCTTAAGATAGCCCTATTAAGGGCATCCACAAAGCCTTGCACACTTGCCTTTATCACATCCACATCCACACCTCTTCCGGAGGACTTAATACCATCAAGCTCTATCACAAGCCTTGATTCCGCTTGAGCATCAGTGTTGGGCGTTAGGGCTTTTATGGAAAAATCCAAGAGCTTGGGCTCTATATCTAGTGCTTTTTGTATTGCCTTTATTATAGCATCCACAGGACCGTTTCCGGTGGAAGTGGCTGTCCTTTTTTCTCCCATGTAAGAAAGTACCACCGTTGCAGTGGGAAGTAGCTTGTCTCCCGTTTGAACTTGATAATGGAGAACCTTCACCGGCTCTTCCTCTTCTACCTTCATAACCTCTTCGTAGATGATTGCCTCTAAGTCTTCTTCGTACACCTCTTTCTTCTTGTCCGCAAGGGCTTTGAACTTTTCAAAGATTTTGTCTATTTCCTCCTCCGAGAGCTCGTAACCCATTTCCTTTAGTTTGCTTTTAAGGGCATGTCTGCCGGAGTGTTTTCCAAGCACTATGCGTGTAAATGGAAAGCCTACATCCTCTGGACTCATGATCTCATAGGTTAATGGATTAGAGAGTACTCCGTGCTGGTGAATACCCGATTCGTGGGCAAAGGCATTGTCTCCAACCACCGCCTTATTGGGTGGTACAAAGCTACCAGTGATACGGCAAAGTAGCCGGCTGGTTTTATAGAGTTCCTTGGTGTTTATGTTGGTGTATAGCCCACCAAAAAAGTCCTTCCTTACCTTTAGAGCCATCACTATCTCTTCCAACGCTGCGTTACCAGCCCTCTCTCCTATACCGTTTATGGTGCACTCAACCTGCCTTGCCCCGTGCTTTACCGCCATCAAAGAGTTTGCTACAGCCATACCAAGGTCATCGTGGCAATGGACGCTGATTATAGCTTTGTCTATGTTTGGCACATTGTTGCGAATGTCTTCTATGAGCTGGGCAAACTCCTCTGGCACCGCATAGCCCACCGTGTCCGGTATGTTTATAACAGTGGCACCTGCCTTTATTGCCCTTTCTATGATTCTGTACAAAAACTCCCTCTGACTGCGCGTAGCATCTTCACACGAAAACTCCACATCGTCGGTAAATCTCCTGGCAAAGGCTACCGCTTTCTCTGCCCTCTCAAGCACCTCTTCAGGAGATAGCCTTAGTTTGTATTTCATATGAATTTCAGAGGTAGCAATAAAGGTATGTATTCTTTTCCTTTCTGCCCCCTCAAGAGCTTGTGCTGCAAGTTCAATGTCCCTTTCCAAAGCCCTTGCCAAGGAACATATTACAGGTCCTTTGACCTCTTCCGCAATAAGCTTGACCGCTTCAAAATCACCTTTAGAAGCTGCCGCAAAGCCTGCCTCTATTACATCAACTCCAAGCTTTGCCAACTGAAGCGCCATCTGCAACTTTTCTTCCGCAGTCATAGAAAAACCCGGTGCCTGCTCTCCATCCCTAAGGGTAGTGTCAAAGATATAAACTCTCTCCATTCCGTTTCCTCCTCTTATTGATAATAATTCTCATTTAGCAAAAAGTCAAGGGTCAGGTAAAGGCTTTAACGTGCCCTCCTTTCTCGACTATCACTACAGAGTTAAACAGTTGGCTGATGAACTCTTAAAAAGTATTTTGGAAGAATGTACCAAGCTTCAAAAAGGACTACCTTTCATAACGGATAAAGGCTACGATGCTGAGGTATAGAGTAGAACAGTTGCTTGGCAACATAAAGCAGAAGATTGGTTCAAGCTTTAAG
>JAEMPM010000033.1 GCA_022759285.1 Thermocrinis sp. | reverse complement strand
GGTGCAATTATGAGGGAATTGCTACCTATGAAGGCATTTTGACCTACTTTACTTTGGTGCTTCTGCTTTCCGTCGTAATTGGCAAAGACCACTCCCGCCCCTATGTTGGCGCGATCGCCTATTTGGGCATCACCTATATATGCCAAATGCTTAGCGTTTACATGGTTACCAATTTCGGAGGCTTTAACCTCCACAAAGTTCCCTATATGGGAGCCCTCCCCTATCACAGAGTGATTTCTGATATGGGCAAAAGGTCCCACAATGGCACCGCTCTTGATGTGAGAATCTCTAATAATGCTGTAAGGCTCTATAATTGCGCCCTCTTCCACTACTGAGTTTTCTATGACGCTTCCCCTACCTATACGCACCCCTTTGCCTATTTTTGTGTTTCCTTTTAGGGCTACACCTGGCTCTATTTCCACCTCCCCTTCAAGCACCACGGAGGGCTCTATCCATACGGTTTCTGGCTGATGGATGGTGTTGCCTTCCACTGCAAGCCTTTCTAAGATCCTAAGTCTTATTACGTTCTCCGCTATGGCAAGCTCCCATCGGTTGTTGACTCCCATGACTTCTGCTTGATCTTCCGCCATAAAGCTCCTAACCACATAACCTTTTTTGTACATTAAGGCTATTGCCTCTGTTAGGTATAACTCTTTACTCTTTGAACTAGGTTTGATGGAAAAGATCACATCTAAAAGATGAGGACAGTAAAAGAAATACACACCACCGTTTATCTCCCTGATCTGCTTTTCTTCAATGGTAGCATCCTTTTCCTCCACTATTTTTATCACATTCCCGCTCTGGTCCTTTACAACTCTGCCATAGCCCGTTGGGTCTGGGAGAAAGCCCGACAGTAGCAGACCACTTAATTTTATGTTCTCATATTCCTCCACCAGCCGTATATATCTTTGCATGTTCCTTATGGTTTGAACTTTTACCAAGGGGCTGTCGCCGTTTATCACCAAAAGGTAATCTTGGTAATCCCTCCAAAAGTCCAGAGCAGAGATCACTGCATCTGCAGTGCCACCTTTTGGGTTTCCTTGATGAAAGAAAAAGATCCCATCCTCTCCCTCAAAGACCTTTTTTACTTCCTCCGCCTGATGACCAACCACCACGCCGATTTCCCGAAAATTTAACTCTTTCAAGATGCGTAGCACGTACCAGAGCACGGGCTTACCAAGAATGGTGTGCAGAACCTTTACCTTCTGGCTTCTGAACCTACTTCCCAACCCCGCCGCAAGGATCAACGCTCGCATAGAAAAATTATAAGCTCAAGACAGCTCAAGCATCCTCTCTATAGGTCTTCTTGCCTTGGCTATTATTTCCTCGTCCAGTACAACTTCGTTTATTTCCTCCTTCAAAGTTTTGTAAATCAAGGGTAGTGTTATAGCCTTCATAGTGTAACAATACACAGTTCCGCAATGGTTCATAGATTGGGGGAATATATACTCTTTGCTAGGATTTTTCTTGATAAGAGTATGCTTTAGACCTACCTCCGTGATGACAATAACCCTGTCTGAATCGCAAGTGGTGGCGTAGTTTATGATCTGGGAAGTGGAGCCCACAAAATCTGCCATTTCAATGACTTCTGGGTGACACTCAGGATGTACCGCCACTTTAGCATCTGGGAACTGTTGCTTTAGCCTTTCTAACTCTTTAGCGGTAAATTCAAAGTGTGGAGGACAAAAACCTTGCCATATGACAAATTCCTTATCGGGCACATGTTTTTTTACCCAATTACCCAAGGCTTGGTCTGGGATGAATATGATCTTTTTGCTTTGCAACTTTTGGACAACCTTTATTGCGTTAGCGGAGGTGACGCACACGTCGGACACCGCCTTTACATCCGCAGAGGTATTCACGTAAGCTACCACTTCACCGTCGGGATGTTGTTCTTTTAGCTTTAAAACCTGCTCGGGTCTTATCATATCTGCCATAGAGCAACCTGCTTCGGGATTTGGGTGTAGCACCTTCTTTGTAGGGTTCAAGATCTTTGCAGTCTCGCACATAAACCTAACTCCGCAGAAAAGGATAATGTCTGCCTCCGTTTGATTTGCTTTTCTGGAAAGCTCTAAGGAATCTCCCACAAAGTCTGCAATGTCCTGTACCTCCGGTCTTTGGTAGTAATGGGCAAGGATCACTGCGTTCTTTTGCTTTGCTAAAGACCTTATTTCTTCCTGAAGTTCCTTTATATCCTTAGGGCTTAGGGTTTCCTCTTTGGCAATTTCAAAGGTAAGCATGGAAATCAAGTTAATCTCCTTGAGCCAACTCGCAAGCCTTAAAAACCTCCCACATGGCAACAGCACCAGCGGAGGACACGTTCAGGGAGTTGAGCTTGCCCACCATGGGAATGGAGACCACCAGGTTTGCCCTCTCAAGAAGGCTTTTGGAGACACCCTCTCCTTCTGAACCGAGCACCAAGGCACAGGGCGTAGGAAATTGCACCTTCCTTATGTCCTCTCCTCCTCTTTCTACAACCACTACAGAGCCACCCATTCTTTGAAACTCTTCCAAAGCCCTCCTTAGGCTTGGTACCCTGCTAAAGGTAAGGTGAAAAACTGCACCGGAGCTTGCTTTCACCACAGTTTGATTTATTGGAAAGCTCCGATCCTTGGGCAAAAGCACTCCAACCCCACCAAAAACCTCGCATGTTCTTATGAGATTTCCTGCGTTCTGTGGATCCGTTATGTGGTCCAAAACCAAAAAGAAGCTGTTTTTTTCAAAGGCTTTTTTAAAAAGTTCCTCCGGAGGAACCAAGGGCACAGGACTGATAATGGCAACAATCCCCTGCGTCTTTTTTGTGCCAGCAAGCTCTTCAATTTTCTGCCTTGGCACCCTTTGGATCTTTATTCCCTTTTCTTTGCAGAGCTTTACCACCTGATGAGGAGGATGCCCATCATGGGCTACCAAAACCTTCTCAATGGGTCTGTTTGCCCTGAGGGCTTCTAAAATGGGATTTTTACCATAAACAATCATATCTCCAAAAGCCTTTGCTTTATTGTATCAATAAGCTTTTTATAACAGCCCCATATTTCTTTAGCGAGATCCTCTAACCCCTCTTTTTCAGCCCTTTCCAAAAGGGGGACAACAAAGTTTTCAAGCTGTAGGGTGTATTCCTTTAAGTCTTCCTCCAACTCCTCTCGTGTGTAGTCTTCTATGGTTAAAACATACCTCTGATAGGTCATTTTAGCAAATCGGAGAATACCTTCCAGTTCCCTTTCAAGGTCTCCTCTGTTCGAGCCTGCCCTAGTAATGTCTCCCATAGGGAATATAATATAGGGAATTTTTGTGAAGTATTTGTGAAATATTGATTTTTTATTTTATTTGGAATAAATTTAAACATAACCCTCTATGGGACCGGTCCCGGGAGGGAAAA
>JAEMPM010000064.1 GCA_022759285.1 Thermocrinis sp. | reverse complement strand
AGGCTTTGTTTAAAACGGAACTTGTGGAATTGATGTTGAAAGCTTATAAGTGGAGAGATACCTCTTCTTTGGAAGAGGTTTTGAAGAGAGGGTTGTGGTTTGTCTCAAGGACTGGCATGAAGGAATTTGTATCATGTAAGAAAGCTTTAGAAAAAGCAAAAGAAAAGGATATACCTTTCAGCACTGCTGGGAAAATTAAAGAACTGCTTTAGGTGATATTGCCCACCCCACCTTAGCTGGGCGGGTGGCGGTGGGGTTTTTAAGCCCAGCAAAAACTCAAAAGGAGGAAAAAGACATGTGGAGAGAGAGATTTAAGCTCATAGCCTGCGAGTGGAGTTGGGAGAGATTAAGCAGCAATTATAAGCACTGGGTGAACGAGGGCTATAGCGGAGGAGAGATAACGGTAGTGTATGCCCCTTCCCACAGAATAGAGAAACTAATGGATGAGATAGAGAGCGTTAATCCAGATCTTCTAAAACTGATAAAAGAGGTTTATATCCGCTACTGGGTAGGGAATGAGTTTAGAGGATCGGGTCCAGATAGAGGTTTTATTAAAGGAGACAAAGAGTTTCTGTCCAGACTGGTTAAGGAAGCTTACTTTGAGTGGATAGATAAAGCATGGGGTGATTGGTCAGGCACACTTAAGTATGACAAAGAGTTCCTTGAAAGTCTGCACAAATAAGCCCCGCCCCGTGCGGGCTTTATCAAAATCTTTGCAATAATGCTTCCTCTACTTCCATAGGACTTATTCCCAAAACATCTCCCGCATAACTGGTGCTTATCAATTCCTGCTTTAGGGCAGTCAGCACCAATTCCCAAAGAACTTTAGATACTGGCATGCTGTTTTTACTTTGTGGCGTAGGGTTAGCTTTAGCCACATTCAGATGCACCTTTTCTCCCTGAAGGATATGGGCATACTCACATGCAACAAGCTGGTTTAGGTTGGAACATCCAGAATTAACCAATATGCATGCACCAGAGTTTTCATCATAAACCATAGCAGAGAAAAGATTTTTGTCTAAAGGCATCCTAATCACTGGAATGCCTTTGCTTTCTAAAAATTCCACAAGATTTTTGCTATCTACAGCCTGAGGAATTTCAGGCTTTGGAATACCCAGTTTTTGCCTAAGTTTGGCTATCTCCCCGCACAGAAAAGTAAAGCGTTGGAGCTGACTTATGGTTTCAGGAGGAAGAGAGAGTTCTTTGGCTTTCTCAAGAAGAAGGGTAAAGCCCTCTCCTTCAAGCTTATCTATCCCATAGAAGTAGCTAACAAAAACTCCATAAAGCTTGGCAAGCTTTCTTAGAAGGCTAATTGGCGGGCTTTTTCTCCCACTTTCAAAAAGAGAAAGGTCATCCCTGGTAATTCCAAGCTTTTGTGAGACCTCTTCTTGCGTGTAGCCTACTGACTGCCGTGCTTGTCTTAGCCTTTGCCCTATGAGTTGAAGAGTTGAACCCATGGTTCATATTCTAATATTTGCTGGAAGCTATAAGGACATTCTTTTGGAAAATCTTCTTCTGTTGGAAACCTGCCAAAGAACTTCTTAGCCTTGTTGTGGTTTTCGGGCAATTTGAACCAGTTAATCAAACCATAGATTGCCATTTCCCATGCGGTTTGAATGCTTCCCTTCTCTTGGGCTTTAGCCTTTATGGACGGATGCCTCTTGAGAATAACCTCCAGTTCATTCCTTGCACGATTAATGCTTTTTACCAATTTATTCCCTTTCCCTTCCCTGAAGTGTTCCCACTTGTAGAGGTTCTCCAACACATCCGACATCAAATCAAGCACCCTATCCACATACCACTCTCCCAAGTCCTTTATCTCCTCCAAAAGATTTTCCCAATCCACAAGGTCATACCGCCTTTCCCTCAAAAGCCTTAGGTTCTCCTGCACCCACAGATAAAAGTCCTTCTCGTAGAGTTCTTTCAGCCTCTCAGGACTTATCTCCATGCATTCTAAATATAACGCCAATAGAACTCAATGAATAGCTAATTTGTTAGCATGCTAACATGCTAATATGCTAACTTGCTAACTCTTATCCTACATTTTCGCAGTGTAGGATAAGAAAGTTTAGCGAGGAGAAGTTGCTAAAATAATTCTGGATGAGAAGTCTGAAAAATCATGAGAAGGTAGTGGCGATAGCGGTAGGGTTGGTTGCTGCGGTTATATATGGGTTTATAGCATATGTGTCGTTATCTTCGTCGTATGCGGATCAGGTTTCTCGGAAGTGGCGGGATGCTGGGGAGGAATGCATTCGGTCTCTTGAGAAGGTGTGTGTGAAAGAAAAGGATGTTCCACGGAAGGTGATAAGTTCTGAGGAGTGTCCGCTACTTTATGAGGACTTTTCACTTTTTGGTGTTTATGAGTGCAAAGAGGGCAAGCTGTATGCGGATATATGGGTAGGGAGGATTAACTACGTTGTGAGAGACAAGGAGGTCGTTTGGGTATGGGAAAGATGAACGAAAGGGACATTCTTTCAGAGATTGCTGCGGTGTTGGGTGTAGATGAGGAAACCTTAATTCTCAAGCTTTTGACAATCAATGCTTTGCTTTTGGAGAAGGCAAAAAGGGAAGGGGTAGAACCAAAAGAGTTTTTTGAAGGGTGTTTGTATGTTCCTGCATCGGTAAGAGAGAAATTGGGAGAGTATTGGGAGGAAGATTTCAAGCAATTTTTGAAGGAGATAGAAGGGGCAGGGATAGAAAAGCCTCTTGAAGAGGCGGCTTATTGGATAAGAAAGCTAACTACTCAGAAGCGTCAAGATGGGTTGAGGGAGATGACTATATTTGTGGATGAGAAGCTTTTTGATGAGTTTGTGAAAACTGCAGACAAAGCACTGGAGCTTGGGCTTGTAAAAGAAGACTATATACAAGAAGCGGGAAAGCAAATAGCAAACTTAGTAAAAGGCGTGTTTCAAAAAGAAATCAAAATGCTGAAAGACAAGATGCTGAGGATGAAGATAAAGGGGAAGTAAGCCTTTTACCTTACCAGTCAGAGTTTGGTCAAAAGTTCATTATTAGGGCTTCTATTATTGGCTTTCTTTTTACCTCTTTACCTCCGACATAGTAAAGGTGGTTTCTTGTAATTATGTGGAATCTACTCCAGAACTTTTTGATGTATTCGTTTTCTCTATGCTTGTCTTTCTGCCAAGTGGAGAGGATAAACTTTCCCTCAAAGCGGGAAAGCATCAGGTATAAATCATACTCATCCTTTTCTGTCCAAGTGTCAAAATAGTTAGCATGCCTTCCAATATACGGCGGATCGCAGTAAAGAAAATCATCCTTGCCTGCCTCTGCTATGGTTTTTCTAAAATCCTGAGAGAGCAACTCCCAGTCATATCTATGGATTAACTCCTCTACATACCGAACTTGATTAACGATTTTTGTGATATATGC
>JAEMPM010000119.1 GCA_022759285.1 Thermocrinis sp. | reverse complement strand
GGAGTTGCATATAGGTGAAGGAAAGATGGGGGCAGATATCCAAACTGTGGAAAGGATTGGATATAAAAACAAGGACAGGATACGTTTGATAAGAGTTAAGCTAATGGATCTGGAGTGCAGAAGGAAGCTATTATTTGCAGCTAGAGGCTTGACAAAATCAGAGGATTTCAAGGAAGTATACATCATGCCGGACTGGACTAGAAAGCAGGTGGAAAATGACAGGCATCTGAGATTTAAGTTGAGGCAGTTCCGAGAGCAGTATAAGGACAGTGAGCGGAGGGTAAGGATATACAAGGGCAGGGTTGTGATAGGGGAAGGGGAGAATGAGGAAGTGCTTTTTGAGTTGAAAGAATGACAAACCGAGAGAGTGAGGACAGAAACTGCGGGGAGTAGAGGTGTAAGCAGTGGAAGGATAGGGTCAAAATTTGGGGCGGATAGGGACTTGGGTGGTACAAGACTCAGATTTATGATGACAAATGCCAACTCATTTATGTCAAAGAGGGCGGAGATGGAACTATTTGTAGGAAAACAGGAAACGGACATTATTGCCATCACAGAGAGTTGGGCAAGTGAAGAGATTCTGGATGCAGAGTTGGCACTGGAGGGGTTTGTTATGTTTAGGAGGGACAGGCGTAGAACCCCAGCACAAAAAGGGGGAGGAGTGCTAATGTATGCTAGAGAAGGCTTAATGGTGGAGGAAATCCTGGATCTAAACTCAGGGAACTGTGAAGCTTTGTGGGGCAGAATGCTGGTGAAGGGGAAAGAGATAACCTTGGGTGTATGCTATAGGAGTATGAACAATGCAGATGAGGAGGATAATGCCTTACTAGAGACAGTTGATAGGGCAGCAAAGAACTCCGTGATTCTGATGGGAGACTTCAACTATCCGGATATAAACTGGGAAGAAGGTCGGGCTAGTGGGAAAGGAGAGAAATTTTTGGACACTGTTCAAAATAATTTTTTATATCAGCATGTGAAGGAACCAACCCGTGGTATGAATATTTTGGATCTAGTCCTTACAGATGACTTAAACATGGTGGACAATGTCAGATGTGAAGCTCCTTTTGGGAGAGGCGATCATGCAGTGGTCTGCTTTGACGTCAATATAGACTGTAGTAGGGTGGAGAAAAAGGTTGAGAGTTTTGATTTTGGCAGGGCAAACTGGATTGGGCTGAATAAGGACCTGTTGGAAATAGACTGGAATGAAAGGTTTAAGGAGAGGTCTGTTCATGAGATGTGGAGTATACTAGTGGAAGTATTAGAAGAGAAGAAGAGAGAGTATATACCACTAAAAAGTAAAATTGGTAAGAAGAAACCAATATGGATGAACTATAAGGCTTGTAAGGCGTTGAAACGGAAATATAGGATGTGGAAATTGTACAAGGAGAGTCCTGAAGGGGAGAAATTCGAAAGGTTTAAGAGAGCTAGGAATGAGGCAGTGAGGGAGTTGAGGAAGTCGAAAAAGTTATTTGAGGAGAAAATAGCAAAAAACATTAGGACAGACAGTAAATCGTTTTTTAGCTATGCCAGGAAAAATTATGTATCCAGAGAAAGGATAGGACCACTGAAAAATGACGAAGGGGAGTTGGTTCAGGGAAATGAGGAGATGTGCGAGGTGCTGAACAAGGCCTTCGTGAATGTTTTTACTAAAGAAGCTGTGTTCAGTGGTAATGAAGGCAAGTTTAGGGACACTAAGAATTTAGGGGGAATGCCGGGGGTGATATTTACGGAAGATATGGTGAGTAAACAGTTCGATAAAATGAAGGAGAATAAAGCTGCGGGTAATGATGGTATGGGATCAACTTTTCTGAAGGCGGTCGGGAGAGCTATTAGTATGCCTCTGGTGATGCTGTTCCAAAAATCTGTGGATGAAGGGGAGATACCGATGCAGTGGAGAGAGGCTAATGTGACGGCTATTTACAAGAAAAAAGGGAAGAAATGCGATCCAGGGAACTATAGACCAGTTAGCCTGACGTCACAGCTGGGGAAACTATGTGAAAGAGTTATCAGAGATGCAGTGGTTCACCATATGGAAGGAAATGGGTTAATTGGGGGAAGCCAACATGGGTTTAGAAAGGGAAAATCTTGTTTGACCAATTTACTGGAGTTTTTGGATGAAGTTGGGGATAATGTGGACCGGGGGATACCAGTTGATGTGATATACCTCGATTTTGCGAAAGCATTCGATAAGGTGCCACATATGAGGTTGCTATATAAGCTGGAGAGGTATGGAATTAATGCAAATATAGTAAGATGGATTAAGACATGGCTAAGTGGTAGGAGGCAGAGGGTGGTCATTGGAGACAAATACTCTGGATGGGAAGAGGTTTGGAGTGGAGTACCACAGGGGTCGGTATTGGGACCGATACTGTTTATCATATACATCAACGACTTAGAAGAGAATGTTTTGAATAAGATCTGGAAGTTTGCTGATGATACCAAGCTGATGGGTAGAGTGGACAGTGAAGAGAGTGTTAGACTACTGCAGGAGGACTTAAATGAGCTTTTTAGGTGGTCAGAGGAATGGTTGATGCAGTTTAATATTGAAAAATGTAATGTTATGCATATGGGATTTAATAACAAGAGGAGCGAGGTTAACCTGGGTGTTAAGGTACTTAGTTCAATAGTGGTAGAGAAGGACTTGGGTGTGATGATACAGGATAACCTGAAGGTCGAAGCGCAGTGTAACAAGGCAGCTAATGCAGCTAACAGGATGCTGGGGATGATCAAAAGGAATTTTGGATGCAGGAGCAGAGAGGTGGTGGTACCACTATATAAGGCGTTGGTCAGACCACATCTGGACTATTGCATTCAGGCTTGGAGACCGCATTTGAGGAAGGACATAGACAGGCTGGAGAAGATTCAGAGAAGGGCGACAAAATTGGTGGAGGGATTAACTAACTGGAAGTATGAGGACAGGTTGAAAGAACTAGGCCTCACCACGCTTGAAACAAGGATGATCCGAGCAGACATGATAGAGGTATATAAGATTTTCAAGGGGCTTGACAGGATGGATAAGGAGAAGTTTTTCACAATGAGCAAAGTGAACACTAGAGGGCACAGTTTGGGATTATTTAAGAGGAGATTCAAACTAGATGTCGGAAAGTATGGATTTGGGAATAGGGTATGTGACGACTGGAATGCTTTGACGGAGGATGTGGTGGCAGCTGAGACCTTGCTTAATTTTAAGATAAGGCTGGACCGGTACTTGAGGAAGTCCAGGGGGTTTATTTAAGTTTTCTTTTTCTCCCTATGTTGGCCATCCATGGAAATGAGGAGTTTGTGGATGGTGCAAAGGTAAAAGGTAAAAGGTAAAGGTAACAGCCCAAGACGCAAAGCAATCATTCAGTCCTCGTTCAATCTGTTGAGATGTCAGAGCGATTGCTATTATAATTTAACTTGGTTC
>JAEMPM010000025.1 GCA_022759285.1 Thermocrinis sp. | reverse complement strand
TGCTGGTGGGGCGCAGTCCGGCTTTGGCGGTGGCGATTATGACACCTTTGTGGCGAGGCTAAATAAAGACCTTACCCAAATTCTTCAGGCTACCTATCTGGGAGGGATGGACTTAGATTGGGCCTACGCCTTAGCCATTCATCCTCAAACTGGAGAGGTCTATGTGGCGGGATGGACTACTTCTGAAGACTTCCCTAAAACGACTGGCGGAGCGAGGCCGTATTGTGACAATGCAACTACTCCCCCTACCACTTGTAATGACGATGCCTTTGTGACAAGGTTAAGTTCTGATTTAGCGTCGGGTATTGATTCTGGTGGAGGTAGCAGTTCTGGTGTTGGTGGCGGAACAGGTGAAAGTAGCGGAACCGGTGGTAGCGGTTCTGGATCCGGTGGTGGTAGTGGTTCTGACACTGGCAGTGGTATCGGTGTAGGTGGTTGTTCTATGACTGGCTCCGTATCTTCTATAGCGGGTTTGTGGAATATCCTTGTGTGGTTATCTGTTCCATCCTTTATATTGGCAAGAAGGATGAGGAAGAAATAAAGCCTTTGGGTCCCCCTGGGGGCCCTTTGATGAAACTTTTACCCTAGAGCGTAAGAGAATATTGGGAGCCTAAGGTAAGTTCTTGAACCGGACGAAAAGGATTAAACCTTCGGATGGGTTAACTAACTCCCAATTAGGTTAGGATAAGTTAGTTAACCATAGGTGGGCAGTTTAGTTAACCGTAGTCGCAGTTAACTAAGTTTTTCTCTTTAGCTTCGGAGTTAGTTAACCAGCTGGAAGTTAACTACGGTGTATGCTTAACTGGTACAGCCCAAGGGGAAGATGTCAACTTTTGACATCCATAGACTGGGGTGGTTGATGGTTAAGACTTGAAGCAATTCTGATACGCTTGAAACCGTCTATAGATGGTCAGCCTCCTTTATCGTCATTTATACAATCATGAACCTAAAAAGTTGACATCCTCCCATTTAGTGAAGTCCCACCGACTTTAAAAACTCTTCCCAACTACTGCGTGTGTATTTTAGCTCATCTATCCTAACCAAGTGCCTTTCCTCTCTTACTACTCCCAAATATTCAAGTATTTCTCCCTCTTTTCTCAAGTTTTCACCCGAAACTTCAAAATATCCACAAACATAACATACAAAGTTCGTCTTTATCTGACCACATTGCGAGTTGTTAAATATTCTATTTCTAATGTTATCAACATAGAAGGTCTCTGAACCTAACCTTTCTTTAGCGAAGTCTAAAAGGTTTCTAAAACCGCATACTTCAATAAAGAACTGCAGAAGAGGATGAAGCGGGACTGAACATTTAACCATTATTCCGTAATCGTATCCTTTATCTGCCTCAGCCCATATACCTGCCAAACTGGGAGAAGTTTTTATGCTTATAAGTTTATTTGCGTTCTTTATATCGTTTATGTGTCTTTCCCTTTGCGGAGAAATGTCCCAGTCCAGCTCCACATTTACATTGAAATGATCTTCCAAAAATTTTTTGACCGCAACCTCTCCAAGCTTTCCTACAAATTGATCCACCACTATAGCTTCAAAGCTCCTCCTTCTTTCCCTAAATCCTTTTTGCATTAGAGTAGCCCTACTCTCTCCTAAAAACATGCTATAGGTAATTTCAATGGAAAAGAATAGTAGCTTAAGAATTTCAGGATCGTCTATCCGTAATACTACCGTGTTGGGTATAAGATTCTCCTCTAACCACGTTTTTACTCTTAATTCATCTATATACCTTCTTCTTCCTTTTTTCTTCAGTATGCCATAACTACCACTAATATCATCGCATCTAAGAACGGACAGTAAAAGCATTGATAAGTCTTCTTCGTCAAAGGAGAGTTTATAATCCATCTTAAGCTTGAACAAAAAGGTCCTTACATCTTCTAACTCCTTAAACTTGCTGGGAGAAACTAAATGTTCCTTCGTTAAGAACATCCAACTTATCTCCTTTTCAGAATCACTAAATACTCTTTATCCATCCTTTGGTCTTCTATTCCTGTGGCAGGGTTCCTCCCGGTAGAAAACATAACCCTTGATACGATCCTGTCTATATAAGTTTTTTCATGCACCCAGTTCCCTTTGCTTTCCATATGTTCTATGACGATCTGATGTATTGGAATCTTCTGTCCTCTTATTTTCGCTGGGCCAACAAAGATAAACATATAATCCAACACTTTCTCGGATAATCTTTCAAATACAGAAAGAATTGCAAAAAAGTAATTGTCATAAAGTTCAAGCAAGTGTTTTTCCTCAATAAGTGTTCTGTAAGTATGGTACGTATTAGATAGAATTTCAATTTTTGGAACATCTCTGTATGGAATTTCTTTTTTTGCCAAGCTACGGATATAGTCCTTCTTAAAGCCTAACCAAAAAAGTTCTAACTTTGTAGTCCTTATGTACTCCTGAGCTTGCAAGTAGGGTGGAGAAGTTATTAGAATATTCACAGGTTCCTCTAGGTCCTCCTCCAGAACATCAACGCTTGCCTTTACCTTGCAATTTACCTTTTTGGGATTCAGGCTTTGATACTCCTTTAGCTTTTGCTCCAGATTTCCAAGTTCCTTTTCAAGCAGGCTGTAAAATAGTGCTTTGTAGTCTTCCTTCAATAGCTTTTCTACCTTTTCCCTGGCATACCTTGATTTATACAGTTTATGGACCTTCTCATCTGCATAAGAGAAATATTTTGTAAGCTTTAAAAGTGGAACAAGCAAAAGCTTTTTGCTGTATTCGTCTGCAGAGTAATGGTAGAAACTCCAAGCCTTAGAAAGGAGTGAAATAAACTCCTCCGGATGCCAGTATTCAAGGTTAGACCAGTCTGGAATGAACTCTTGAGAGTGGGCTTTGATTTTATCAATCAAGTTTTTGTCTAAAGGTTTGGGTTGTGTCTCACAAATGGAGTGAAAATATTCAAGCAGTGGGTTTAGATCCCAAAGTTCATAGTCAAGTCCATACACCTTTGCGGTATAGCCTACAGTTCCAAACCCTGCAAACGGGTCAAAAACCTTCATGCCCTTTTTAGCATAGTTTTCCATCACAAAGGCGGGCACCTGTGGGATGAACTTTGCGGGATACTTGTAAAGTGAAAACACCCCAAAGTTAGAACTTGGGATTTTTAAAACCGCTTTTCGGAGAAGGATCTCATGTTCCAAAGTATTTGACCCAGTTAACAGTTTCCCAGGCATTTGGTAGAAATTTTAAACATCAGACCAAGGAAAAGGTCAACTTTTGGCGAGTCTGTTCTAAAAATCCCTTGTTGGAACCGTCCCCCCAGCGGATAAAGGAAATAACCCGTTCCTAGCCCTATCCAATACTTCCTTTGCCAATGTGGGATTTAGAGGAGAAAGGTTATCAAACTATCCTTCATCTGAAACTTGGAGGTTAACTAACCTATACAGAACGAGAAGAAACTCAGAATGGTGTGTAG
>JAEMPM010000044.1 GCA_022759285.1 Thermocrinis sp. | reverse complement strand
GCATTTTTTGCTCCCCAAAGGGCATAGTATATACCCTCTCCTAAGAGTGGGTCCACCGAGTTGGACGCATCGCCCACCAGGAGAATTCTACCCTTTCCGGCGTGGAAGTCCTTTTTATTTTCTAAATAGGGTATGTGCCAGCCATAGACCTTGCCCTCCACCTTTAGACCCAGTTTAGTTGAATAGTCCTTAAGTAGTTCCAGAAGGTTTTCTTTCCCTGTAGAAGCAATGCCCACATTGGTAGGAAAAACCCATGCGTAGCCCTTTTCCACGAGCCCCACATCTATGCGCACACCTTCTTTGAAGTTTGTAAGGCATTGGAATTCTAAGGACCGAAAGAATTTCTTCTTTTTGTAACCCAAAAGGTCAGCGGTCTTTGAATAAAAGCCGTCTGCACCTATTAGAAAGTCTGCCTCCACTTCTCCTTTGGAAGTATAAACCTTTATTCTTCCTTCCTCTTCAAAACCCAAAAGTTCGCACTCTTGCCAGAGCTCCACACCTACCCGCTGAGCATTTTGCACCAAAAAGTAATCAAACTCCACCCTGTCTACTATGTATGCCAATGGCTTTTCACTTGGAAGACTGAAACTTTCCTCTCCACGGTAGCCAAGGGTTCCCTCCCTTATCACTGCCTTTATCAAACCCTGCCAGCCTTCCGGCAAGAGAGAAACCACCTTTGCAGAAAGACAACCTCCACAAAGCTTGAACCTGGGAAGTCTCTTCTTTTCCAAAAGCAAAACCTTTAAACCGTTTTTTGCAAGCCAGTAGGCGCTGAAAGCTCCACCCGGACCTGCACCTACAACTACCGCATCAAAGTTCATCCTTCCTCCACAAAAAGGGAGAACACCCCAAGCCCAAACTTCTTTCTAAGCTCACTTTTTATCATAAAACTAAGAGCGGTTTTATCCTGCTTAAATTGGGCATACTTTTTAAGAAGGGCTTTCTTTTCTTCCTCTGGTAAGTTCTCCCAGAGGTGTTTGTACAGTTTGCTCTCCAACTCTGCTAAAATTTCCTCTGCGGACATTTTATCCTTTGGTTCTACCTCTGGCACCTCAATATACTTCCCGAGCTTTTCCAAAAGACTTTTGAACCTTTCCCTCCATTTATCTTCTCTCCTTGCGGAGTTTTTTATTGCTTTTTTTCTTAACCTTTCAATCTCAGCAAGGGCAAAGAAGGCAGGTGTTTTTTTTCGTCTCTCCGGTGGAAGCTTGGCGTAAAACCTCTTTATCCCTTCTTTCACCAACTGCCAAGGGTAAGCGGACTCTTCTAACCTCTTCAGAAACCATCTTTCCCTCGGAGACAAAAATAACTCTCCCTTTAACTTAAGAATTAGTTCTGCCACCTCTCTGTATGAACTCATGCAATCTCCTTAAAAACTCTTCATGCTCAAGGGCTGTCCTAAAGCCTTCCGGGCTAAAGTGGGTAGGAATGCCCTCAAAGAATTTTAAGAAAAATTTCTTTGGAGGTAGTTGGGCAAGTTTGAAAGCTCTTGCTATATAGGAGGGACTGTAAAAGCCAAGGCTATTGACTTCTGATTCTCGCCTGATCTTTTTTAATAGCTTAACGGTCTCCTCCGAAAGTTCTATGGCACCTCTCAAACTCCAAATCCTCTCTACTGTTTCCTTCTCCCAAAGCTCTCCAAGCCAAAGGGGACCGGCTACCAAAAGTTTATGTCCGCAGTGGGGGCACTGCCCTTTTATGCCTTCAAGGGAAACGCCCTCTCTGTATAAACAATGGGTGCAGTAAAGCAGGTAACCTATTTTTTCAATGAGCCTGTCTGTCCTCCTTGCTCCTATGTCCTTTCTGAAAAAGACCTTAAAGTGGTGTTTGTAAGAGTACGAAAAGATAGGCTTTAGGGCATAATCGTGCTTAGCACCTTCCTCTATGACCTTCTTTATGAGGATCCTTATGCCCACCTCGTGGTAGAACTCACACTCCAACAGGGGTTTGCTAGAGTATCTCCTTTGGCATGTGCTGGGGTAAGTCCCAGAGAGCACCGCAGTATCAGTTGCGGTAACGGATAGAATGCCACCCCTCCTGACAGGAAATACCGCAGAATCCAAAAAAGGAATGGGTGAGCCATAGGGGTCTATATCCACATAATGACAGTTTCTTAGCCTCCTTAAAAGCAGGCTGGCATCTTCAGAGTATATCTCCACCTTCTCCTTGGGCACTTGGTTGATCTGCAAATGCTCCTTGAAGCTTTCTACCGCCTTTTGATCTATGTCGTTGTATATGACCTTTTTTACCTTTGGCACCTCTAACAAAAACCTCAAAGATCTAACGCCGCTTGCACCCATAGGATCACAGACCACAAGCTCCTCACCTTCCATAGCCCAAACAATAAGTAGGCTTATGTCTCTGTTTACAGCCATAACTGGGTTGTAAAAAACGGGCATTTCTGAGGAGACAACCTCAGGAACTTCCACTTTGAGAAGGACCTTTCCTTCTCTTATCATCCGACCTTGTAGCCTTTAACTGTATCCACCAAAAGCTTTACCTTTTCTAGCTCCATATCGGGCGAAAGCCCATGGCCCAAATTGAATACGTATTTGGTTTTTCTTGGAACCCTCTTTAAAAACTCCAAAACCTTACGCTGAATAACATCCTCCGCACAGTAAAGAATGGATGGGTCCATGTTTCCCTGAAACGCCCTGTCCTCCTTTTCCATCCAAGAGAACATATCCACTGTCCAATCCACCGAGAAGGCATCCACAGGTACATGTCTGAGCAGTTCCAAATATTCTCCAGAACCTCTGTAAAAGTATATAACGGGCACTCTAAGTTCCCTCTTTAGCCTTTCAAAGAAAGCCTTCAGTAGACCTGCATACTCTTTTAAATCCTCATAGGGCATATGCATGAGCCAACTATCAAAAACCTGCACCAAGTCCGCACCTGCTTTAACCTGCCCCTTTAAGTACTCCACTAAGTTTTCCGACAGCAACCTAAGGAACTCAAGGTATTCTTCCCGTCTTTCCCACATAAAGAGTTTGGCTTTTTTAAAGTCCGCCTTTCCTTTGCCTTCCACCGCGTAGGCAAAAAGGGTCCACGGTGCACCGCAAAAGCCAATAACAGGTACACGATCCTGTGTTCTTTTAACTTCTTTTATTATTTCATTAACAAATTCTGTGTCCTTGCTTGTGATCTTCCTGAGCGCCTTAACGCTTCCATCCCACTCTAAATGAGGACCTTCCCCCTCTTCAAAACGTACGTTTATGCCCATAGGCTCAAGGGGAACCAAAATGTCTGAAAAGATGATAATAGCATCCACATCCAAAAGCTCCAAAGGAAGCAAAGACACCTTTACCGCAAGTTCCACATTTTTACAAAAGCTCAAAAAGTCCTTCTCCTTTGCCCTAAGCTCCCTGTATTGGGGCATATACCTGCCCGCTTGACGCATAAGCCAAACGGGAAATCTCTCTATCCTCTCGCCCGATAGACTTTTCAGAAGAAGCATTTTGAGTATTTTACCACTA
>JAEMPM010000049.1 GCA_022759285.1 Thermocrinis sp. | reverse complement strand
TCAAAGTTGTTGTAAATGATCTTCTTTTTGACCTCTCCTATGCCCTTTATTCGGTCAAGGATGTCCTTTAGTCCCTCTTTTAGCCTGAGCTTTCTGTTGTAAGAGAGGGCAAAGCGATGGGCTTCGTCCCTAATCTGTCCGAAAATCCTATAGAGTATAGGATGTTCCTTTAGTTTTACCCTCTGCCCCCATTCAGTTAGCAAAATTTCTTCCTCCTTGGCAAGGGAGACCACCTTTATGGGCAAGCCAAATCTGTCCCTTACTCTTACGGCTACGCTCAGTTGCCCAAGTCCTCCGTCAATGAGCCACAAGTCTGGCATGGTTTCTTCCCCTTCTTTAAGCCTTCTTGCCCTCCTGCTCAGTACTTCCTCCAAGGAAGCGTAATCGTCTATCTGATTTACCGTCTTTATCCGATACCTTCTATATCTCTTTTTATTCATAGTTCCCTCTTCCCAAACCACGCAGGATGCCACCGTATAGTCTCCATAAAAGTGGGAGACATCAAAGCCCTCTATGATCCTTGGTGGAGGAATTTTTAGCACTTTTAAGAACTCCTCCTGCCAAAGTTCTGGTGGCATGTAGTGGTGAAGGTTTTCCTTGACAAGCTCTTCCAAGCTTTGGTCTATCTTTTGAACGATTTCAACTTTTCCTCTTTCCGAAAGCCACCTTTTGACCTCTTCTGAGAGCTCAAAGTTCAAGAGCAAAACCTCCGGCAATGGATTGGAGTAGTAAAAGCCTATAATGGTCTCTTCCAGCTCTTCTTCCCTCTCCAAAAGGAAAACCTCCTTATCTACCAGCTTGAAAGACCTTATCAAAAAGACTCCCAAGAGCCTGCCTATTCTGTAAAAGAGGTCTGCCCTCTGATAAGGGAGTCCGCTTACACTCTGACCCAAGGAGAGTTTTTCCAAAGCCCTTATTTGGTCTCTGATGAGGGCGCACTTTTCAAACTCAAGCCTTTCCATGTGTTCTTCTAACCTCTGGTATAGCTCGGGTAGAACCTCAGAGACCTCTCCCGAGAGCATAGATTGGGCAGATTTCACCGCCAAGGAATAATCCTCTTTGCTAATCAGACCTGCACAGGGACCACTGCATAGTCCTAAGTGATAATCCATGCATGGACTGGTTCTGATGGGCATTGGGTCGCAGGTGCGAAGTTTAAACAGCTTATGGATGAGCCTTTTTACCCTGTAAGCCCTTTTGGCGGTGAAGAAGGGACCAAAGATCTTACCCCCATGCTCGGAGCCTCTGACCACCTTTATGGTTGGAAACTCATCCTCCGTTAGCAGAATAACAGGATAGCCTCCACCGTACTTATGCAGGACATTGTATTTGGGTTTGTAAAGTTGTATTAGGTCCACCTCCAACACCAAGGCTTCGTATTCGTTGCGGGTCAATATCCAATCTATACGGTCCGAACCGTTAACTATGGCATACTCCTTCTTGTTTTCTTGGGCTTGCTTGTAGTGTTGCAACAACCTCTCTCTTATGTTCTTTGCCTTTCCCACATAAAGGACCTTGTTGCCCTTCTTGAAGAGATAAACTCCACACTGGGTGGGTGCAGACTTTATAAGCTCAAGCATAAATGTATAAGATAAACTGAGTTACCCTTATTTGAGGTTTTGCTCCAGCTTCTTGGCATAAATGATTGCACCCAAGAGGAAGGAAAAGGTAAGCTCAAGCCATACCAAAAAAGAGAGCAAAGAACCCAAAACCGCGTATAGTGGATTAAGACCTATCAGCTTGATGAAAAACTTACCAAAGATGAAGTTTAAAAGCATTAGGGAAACGAGGAAAAGCACGGAAGTTTCCAGTATGCGCATTGGTTTTAGGATGTCTCTCAAAAAGAACCAGTACATAAAGTATATAAGGGGCAAAAATAAGAGCAGTTTAGAGAGCCTAAGGGCAAAGCTTAAACTTTTGGGAATGAAAGGTTGAAGAAGAGACAGTGCTGCGGAATCTACCAATATGAAAAAAGAAAAACCCAAAAGATAAACCGGGATAAAAACCCAAAGGATTGCCTCTTTAAGTTTTAAATCTTCCTTTAGAACACGAGAAATTGCTTTGGCAAAGGTTTTGGCGTAGCTTACCAAAAAGAAATAGGAAACAAAAAAGGAGAACACGGAGCCTATTCCTCTGTGTTTGTATATTTTCAGAAGTTTATTGATCAGTGCCTCTCCATACTTTGGAGTAAGCTGGCTTATAATCTGCGTAATCTTCTCTTGGTTTAGAAAAGGAAAAAAGCTCGCCAGAAATACAAAAAAGAGCAAAAGAGAACTGATTACCATCAAAAACCTTAAGGTCAATGCGGAAGCATAGAGACCAACATCTCCCCAAAATATCTCCTTAAGGGAATAAAGCAGTGCCAAAAGCCTACTTTTTACCATTTAAACTCCTGTATATCGTACTCTACTATCTCACCTTGCCAGCTCCTAAAAACATGCTTCGTTCCATCCTTTGCTAAAAGATACTGAGGAAGTAAAGGCACTTTTCCTTTACCACCGGGTAGGTCTATGGCATAGGTTGGTATTGCGTATCCGGAAATTCTACCCCTTAGGTAATCCATTATTTCTAAGCCCTTTTCTACGGTAGTCCTAAAATGCACTGCGCCCTTTATGGGGTCGCAATGGAAGAGATACTGGGGTTTTACTTTGATCCTTATCAAAGATCTCATAAGCTCAAGCATAGTTTGGGGGTCGTCGTTTACGCCTTTTAAAAGAACTGTTTGGTTTAAAACGGGGATGCCTCTGCGGAGTATGTTCTCCACTGCTTCTTGTGCCTCTGGGGTGATCTCTTTGGGATGGTTAAAGTGAGTACTGATCCATATGGGAGAGTATTTTTCAAGGATGTCCAAGAGCTTTTGGTCAAAAAAGCGTTGGGGTGCCAAGACAGGAAGCCTTGTGCCTATGCGTATGACTTCCACATGGGGAATTTTTCTAATTTCTGAAAGTAGTAGTTCAAGCTTTTCGTAGCTTAAGGTCAAAGGGTCTCCGCCGGAGAGTAGCACTTCTCTAATCTCTGGATGTGCTTTTATGTATTGGACGATTTGTTTTATCTGCTCTACGCTTATAGCCCTTTCTCCCTGAGAGAATATTCTCTTTCTCATACAGTGTCTGCAATAGACTGCACAAAAGGTGGTAGTTTGCACCAAGACTCTGTCAGGGTATCGGTGGGTAAGTCCGGAGATCTCTCCCTCCTCTCTTAGAGCATCGGGCTCTCCATGACACTGAATTCTTTCATCCACCTCCACTGCCCTTGGGATAGCCTGAAGCCTTATTGGGTCCTGCGGATCTTGGGGATCAATCAAAGAAAGATAGTAAGGAGTTATAGCCATAGGATATATTCCCTGCGTTCTTTTTATACCCTCAATTTCCTCTGGCAAAAGCCTTAAGAACCTTTCAAGCTCCTCTTGAGTTTTAACTCTATTTTGAATTTGCCAATGATAGCTCCTCCAAAGCTCCTTTTTAACTTGCATCTGAAAAATCATATCAAAAACCACATATTCACAGATGGCTGGAAAAAGATAATTACGCTTT
>JAEMPM010000146.1 GCA_022759285.1 Thermocrinis sp. | reverse complement strand
CCCTCCCAAGAGGATGTTGCCTTTTTGCTAACGCAGATTTCTATACTACTCTCTTCCGGACTAAACTTACCAAAAGCTTTGGAGACTGCCATTCAGCAGGCAGAGGACAATAGAATTAGGCAGGCTTTACTTTCTGTAAAGGACGCAATAGAAAAAGGAGAGCCTTTGCATATTGCCTTTGGTAAAGCGGACATCTTCCCGGAGTTCTTTTTGGAGATGCTAAAGACTGCAGAAAGGGGGGAAAATTTAGAAAAGGTCTTTGAAATTGCGGGAGAGTTCCTTAGCAGGATGGCACAGGTGAAAGCAAAGGTTCTGTCTTCTCTGACTTACCCTGCTTTTGTGATCTTCTTTAGCCTTCTTTCGGTGTTTGCGGTAGTTAAGCTTGTGATCCCAAAAGTTGCTGGCGTGCTGGCTGGTTTGGGAAAGGACCTACCCTTGATAACAAAAATTTTTCTATTTTTCTCCAGGCTGATGGGTTATGTCTTTTACCTTTTCCCTTTGTTTATTCTACTTTTTGTCTTTAAAGGAAGGCTTATAAGCAGGGAAAACATAGACAAGTACTATCTTAAGCTTCCCATTTTTGGTAAGGTTTCCTTTTACTTTCAGCTTTCAAGGTTTGCGGGCAGTTTGCGTATGTCCTTGCTCTCTGGCATTCCCCTCGTTAGGGCGGTGTCTTTGGCAATAGATACCATAACCAATCATTACATAAAAAGCAGGCTAAAGGAGGTGCCTAAAGAGATTGCCAAGGGAAAAAGCTTGGCGGAGGTTCTCAAGGCTACCGGCGTATTTCCTTCCCTTTTTGTGGGTCTTTTGGCAACCGGTGAAAGGAGCGGAGAGTTGGAAAAGGCTCTTGAACTTTTAGAAAAGCTCTACGACCAGCAAGCTATGAGAAAGATAAACCTCTGGACGAGATTGGCAGAGCCCATTGCCATGCTTATAATAGGCATCTTGGTTGCTTTTGTGGTCCTAAGCGTGGTGCTACCTATTACAGAAATCTCCAGTGGAATTAAAAAGTAGTCTGAAGCTCTTCTTCTATATCCGTCAGCAGGTCTTCCAGTCTTCTTTCTATCCAAAAATCTGCGGTTTCTATGGAGAACTCTCCTCTGTTTATATGTTCGTCTTTTATAAGCTCAAACTGAACATCCTTTAAGTTCAGACTTTTTAAAAACTCCTCCACCGTTGGTAAATCATTGGGATTTAACCTTACCTTTATGTGTCCTTTCAAAGAAATGCCACTGTTTAAAGCCTTCTGTAAAGACTGAAGGACCACATCTTCCTTCGGTAGCTTTTCCGTTAAATAGAGCCTTTTGGCTATGTTCAAGGCAATATCCTTTATTTCATTCCTTACCTTATCTTCCACCCCCGAGAACTTTTCCAAAAGAGCTTGGCACAAACCTTCAATGTACTCCTGAAAGGTTTTTAACTCTGCGATCTTTTTCTCCAAGGCACTCTTTTCAACCTCCAAAAGTTTTTTTTCCTCCACAAGCTTGGCGTTCAGGCTTTCCAACTCCTGGTTCGTTCTTTTGCATTCTAACAGCTCTGCCTCAAGGGAGCTTACAGTATCTTTTAAAGCTTCAATCTGCTTAAGTAGTTGCTGTTTCTCTAGTTCTTCTTCTTTATCTTCCTCAGTCTCCTTAGGAAGAACATACTCCACTAAATGCAGTGGTTTAAAGTCCTCATGCATAGTATTCTCCGCCTGTGAGGTCTATTATCCCTTGGTCTGCTAAGTTTTTGATAACTTTTATAACCTCCTTTTGAGCTCTTTCTACTTCGCTTGCCCTGACCGGTCCCATAGCCTCCATATCCTCTTTCATAATCTCTGCAGCCTTTTTGGACATGTTAGACAGGAACTTCTCCTTTATATCCTCCGGCGCTCCCTTAAGTGCTATCATAAGCACGTTTTTATCTACAGCCTTTAGAATCTCCACTATAGCCCTGTTGTCCAGCTTCCTTATGTCTTCAAAGGTGAACATCTTTTCCCTTATCTTTTCTGCCAAGTAGGGATCTTCTTGTTCCAACTTTGCCAGTATGCTGTTGGCGGTATTTTTATCAAGCACGTTCAGAATGTTAGCCACAAGGGGTATGCCTTCCATCTTTTGCATAATTCCGCTTACGCCCATATTCTTTATTTCTTCTGCTATAACTTCAATGAGCTCTCCCATAAGCTCGGGAGATATATTTTCAAGGGTTGCCATCCTTTTGGTAACCTCCACCTTCAGGCTATCGGGTAAGAGCTTGAGAACCTCTGCCGCCTTTGCCGATGGAAGCTGAGACAGAACTACAGCTATTGTCTGAGGATGTTCATTCTTTAAAAGGTTTGCCAAAAGCCTTTCATCCACTCTCTCCAACTCCTGAAAGCTCTTTATGAGGTTGGAACTACTAAGGAACTCATAGATCTTTGCAAACTTCTCTGGGGGAAGGACCTTCCTTGCAAACTCCAACAGGGATTCTACATCGGGGGTTATAAAGGATGTTGCCTTATACTCTTCTATAAACTCTTTACCTATTTCATCTATGTCCTTTAGTGTTATTCCTTCCAAGTTGGATGCAAGGACTAATATCTCTTGGATTTCGTTATCATCCAGTTCCTTCATTACCTCCACCGCCACCTGCGGCGGCAGGGCCATGAGCAGTATAGCTGCCTTTTGGGCTTTGCTTAGTTTATTTTTTGCTTCTGACATGCTTGCTATATCTATATTAAAATAAATTCCTATGACAATTGGTGAATTCCTAAAGGAAAACAAACTGTCCGTAGGAGATAACTTTAAGTTTTTGTTAGAAAAGCTTGGTATCTATCAGGAGGGGTTTGTAAAGAAGGTAGAGTCTGCGGTAGGTGAAACTGCAAAGATGTCCAAGTCTAAGGCAAACACCGTAGACCCAGAGGACATGGTCAACAGCTACGGGGCAGACACAGTTAGGCTCTATATACTCTTTGCAGGACCTGTAGAAAAGGATTTTGAATGGACAGAAGAAGGTTTGCAAGGTGCTCACAGATTTCTAAAGAGGCTCTGGAGTTTTTTTCATGAAAACCTTGAAAAACTGAGGGATCTTCAATATACAAGGGAAGAACTCTCAAAGGTAGAAGGCAAGGCAAAGGATGTACGAAAAAAAGCCCATCAAACCCTAAAAAAATATTTGCAAGATATGGAGGAGCTTTCCTTTAACACAGCCATTGCGGGCATAATGGAGCTTTTGAATGCCCTTCAGGATTTTAAACCGGAAACTCAGGCAGACTACAAAGTTCTGAAGGAAGCTCTTGAGCTAATTCTTTTTATGCTTTATCCAATTACGCCCCACATCTGCGAGGAACTCTGGAACGAGCTGGGCAATCAAAGGCTCATGGTCTTTTACACCTTTCCACAGCCAGACCCAGAGGCACTAAAAGAGGAAGAGGTAGAAGTAGCGGTGCAGGTTAACGGAAAGCTAAAGGCAGTTATCAAGGTCCCAATAGATGCCCAAGAAGATACTGTAAAGTCCATAGCCTTAGCCCAAGAAAAAGTTGCAAAAGCATTGGAAAACAAAAAGCTCCAAAAGGTCGTGTATGTAAAAAATAAGCTTATAAACCTGGTGGTTA